>NZ_JZWY01001084.1:0-443 GCF_000966955.1 Streptomyces sp. NRRL S-495 | reverse complement strand
GCCCCCCTCCCTCCCGCCCACCGTCGCACGGCGCCCCGGCCCACCGCCGGGGCGCCCGGAAGGCTGACCTCCGATGACTCCCTCCCGCTCCACCGCCGGTCCCGCCGCCGCCGCTCCGACCGCCGGTCCCGCCACCGTCCCGGCGCTGGTCGCCCGGCAGGCCGCCGAGCGCCCCGAGGCGCTCGCCTTCACCGACGGCACCACCGCCCTGACCTACCGCGAACTCGTCGCCAACGCCCGGCGGTTGGCCGCCGATCTGACCGCCCGCGGGGTCACCCCCGGCAGCGCCGTCGGCGTGCTCTGCGCCCGTGGCAGCCGGATCGCCGTCGCCCACCTCGCCGTCTGGTGGGCCGGCGGCCATGTGCTGCCGCTCGACCCGGCGTACCCGGCCGCGCGCCTCACCGCGATGCTCGACGACGCCGCCGTCCGGCTCACCCTCGGCG
>NZ_JZWY01001083.1:0-5617 GCF_000966955.1 Streptomyces sp. NRRL S-495 | reverse complement strand
AACTCGACCTGACCGAGGACCGCTCGCTGGTGCTCACCGAGACCGGCCCCGCCGGGACCGGTGACGACGAGCACGGGCCCGGTCCGGTCGACCCCGACCCGGCCGCCACCGCCATCGTGTACTTCACCTCCGGCTCCACCGGGCGCCCCAAGGGCGTGCTGGTGCCGCACCACGCCGTCGCCGAGCTGGTCACCGCCGCCGACGGGGTCGTGCTGCGGCCCGGCGACCGGATGCTGGTCCGCACCTCCGCCGGCTTCGACCTCTCCACCCTGGAACTCTGGGGCCCGCTGGCCAACGGCGCCGCGCTCGCCGTGCCGACCGCCGAACGCCCCAGTGCGGAGGAACTCGCCCGAACTCGCCCGCGACGTCGAGCGGTTCGGCGTCACCCACGCCGTGCTCGCCACCGCCCTGTTCCACCAGCTCGCCGCACACGGCTCACGGATCTTCGGTGTGCTGCGGCACGTCGTCGTCGGCGGCGAGGCGCTCGCGGCCGAGCACGCCGGCGCCGTGCTGCGGACCTACCCGTGGCTCGAACTGGTCAACGGCTACGGCCCGACCGAGGCCACCACCTTCGCCACCCTGCACCGCGTCCGGCCCGCCGACTGCGCGGGCCCGGTGCCGATCGGCCGCCCGTTCGGCGGCACCGGCGCCGCCGTCCTCGACCAGGACCGCCGGCCCGTCCCGGACGGCACCCGCGGCGAACTCTGGCTGACCGGACGGCTGGCGCTCGGCTACCTCGGCCGGCCCGAGCTGACGGCCGAGCGGTTCGTCGAACTCCCCGGCCTGGGCCGGGCGTACGGCACCGGCGACCTGGTCTCCCGGCGGCCGGACGGCGCCCTGGACTTCCACGGCCGCCTGGACGACCAGGTGAAGGTGCGCGGCTACCGGATCGAGCCCGGCGAGGTCGAGCACGCGCTGTGCGGACTGCCCGAGGTCGCCGAGGCAGCCGTGGTGGTGCGCCGCGCGGGGCGCGAGGACGCCGCGCTCACGGCCTTCGTGGTCGCCGCCGAGGGCGTCCGCCCGGTGCCCGAGTCGCTGCGCCGGCGGCTCGCCGAGCGCCTCCCGGCCCATCTGGTGCCGACCGCCTGGACGGTGCTGGACACCCTCCCGCTCACCGGCAGCGGCAAGGTCGACCGCCGGGCGCTGGCCGCCGAGGAGGAGCCGGCCGAGGCCGCCGCCGAACCCGTCGCCGCGGACGCCGGGCCCGCCGCCGGGAGCGCCGTCCTCGGGCCGATCGAGCAGGTCGTCGCGGCCGCCTGGTCGCGCGCCCTGGAGGTCGAAGTGACTACCCCCGAGGCGGAGTTCTTCGCCCTGGGCGGCCATTCGCTGCTCGCCATGTGGGTGGTCGACGACCTTCGCGAGGACCTGGGCGTCGAGCTGCCGCTCGGCGACTTCCTGAACCGCCCCACGGTGGCCGGCCAGGCCGCCCTGATCGAACGCGCCCTGCTCGCGGCCGATCCCACCGATTCCGTCGAGCCCGACCTCGTGAGCGCCGGCGCCCACCCCCAGGAGTCCACCCGATGACCGCCCCGATCGACCAGGCCGAACTGCTCCGCCGGGCCCGGGGCCGCACCAGGACGCCCGCGCCCGGCACCCCGGCCGCCGGCCCGGTCCCGCGCGGCACCGCCCCCGGCCCGGCCCCGCTGTCCCACGCCCAGCAGCGGATGTGGCTGATGGACCGCCTCGGCCAGGGCGGCCCCCGCTACCACGTCCCGCTCGCCACCCGACTGCGCGGCCCGCTGGACCGGGACGCCCTCGCCGCCGCCCTGACCGGCCTCACCGCCCGCCACCACATCCTGCGCACCCGCTACGGCCACCAGGACGACCGACCGCACCAGGAACCGGCACCGCCCGCCCCGGTGCCGCTCCCGGTCCGGGACGCCAACCCCGAGGACGCCGCCGCCCTGCTTCGCGCCGAGGCGGCCCGCCCGTTCGACCTCGCCGCCGGTCCCGCCCTGCGCGCACTGCTCCTGCGGCACGCCCCGGACGACCACACCCTGCTGCTGACGGTCCATCACATCGCCGTCGACGGCGGCTCGCTGCCCGTCCTGGCCGAGGAACTCGGCGCCCTGTACGCGGCCGCCGCCGAGGGCCGCCCGGCCGACCTGCCCGAGCCGGAGCTCCAGTACGCCGACTACGCCCGCTGGGAACGCGCCCGCGACGACCGGCTCGCCGAGGCGGCCGCCGCCCGGGCCGCCCGGCTCACCGGCGCCGGCCCGCTGCCGCTGCTGCGCCCCGTCCCGCCCGGCACCCCCGAGCGCCGCGCCGTCCTGCACAGCGCGCCGCTCACCGCCGACACCATGGACGGACTGCGCCGGCTCGGCGCCCGGCACGGCGCGACCGCGTTCACCGTCGTCCTGGCCGCCGCCTTCGCGGCCCTGCGCGCCGCCACCGGCGGCTCCGACCTGGTGCTCGGCTGCGCCGGCGGCCACCGCGCCCGGCCCGAACTGCGGCGGCTGATCGGCCTCCAGGTCAACACCCTGCCGGTCCGCGCCCGGCTGCCCGAGCCCGACGGCGACCCGGTCTTCACCGAGCTGCTGGCCGTCGTCCGCGCCGCCCTGCTGGACGCCCAGGAACACCACGAGGTGCCCTTCGACCTGGTCGTCGAACGCCTCGGCGCCGCCGCCCGGGGCGCCGACGGCACCCCGCTGCTCGCCGTCAGCTGCGACCTGGTCCACCCGGTCGAGCCGCTGACGCTGCCGGGCCTCACCGCCGAGGCGGTGGAGGTCGACCTCGGGCTCGCCAAGTTCGGCCTGACCCTGCTGGTCGAGGACGGCCCGAGGCCGCGCTGCCTGCTCCAGCACGACCCGGCCGCCCTGGACGCGGCCACCGCCGGCCGGCTGCACACCGTCTTCGCCGACCTGCTGACGGCCGTCGCCACCGACGCCGACCGCCCGCTGTCCCGCCTCCCCGGGGAGCGACTCGGCGACGAGCGTCTCCCCGGCAAGCAGCCGGTCGGTGAGCACCACCCCGCCGTCGCCGCCCTGCTCGCCGACCCCCGGGTCACCGACGCCGCCCTGCACCTCAGCGAGCACGGCCCCGCCCTCGCCTACGCGACCGTCAGCGGCCCGGTCGCCCCCAGCGGCGCCGAGCTGCGGGCGGCGCTGCGCCGCCGGCTCGCGGAGCCTGGCGCGCTCCCGCTCGCCGTCACCCTGCTGGACCGCATCCCGCGCCGGGCCGACGGCGCCCTCGACCCCGGCCGGCTCCCCGGCGCGCCCACCGCCCACCTGGACACCGTGCGCGAGGTCTTCGCCGAACTGCTCGGCACCCGGCCGTCGGCCGAGGGCGACTTCTTCGGTCTGGGCGGCCATTCCCTGGTGGCCGTGCAACTGGCGGAGCGGCTCCGCGCGCGCCTCGGCCTGCCGCTGACCGGCCTGGACGTGCTGGAGCGGCGGACCCCCCGCGCCCTGGCCGCCCTGCTGGCCGAACGCGCCGCCGAACGCGGCACCGCCGCCCGCCGTACCGCCTCCGGCGCCAGGGCCGTCCCCGCCACCCGGGCCGGGACGGTGCTGCTCACCGGCGCCAGCGGCGGCGTCGGTGCCGCCCTGCTCCAGGAGCTCCTCGCCCAGGGCCGCCCCGTGCGCGCCCTGGTCCGCCCCGAGTCGGCCCACCTGGTGGCCGGGGCCGGGGTGGAGGTCGCCGAGGGGGACCTCGCCGACCGGGACAGCCTGCGCCGGGCCGTCGAGGGCGCGGAGACCGTGATCCACGCCGCCTGCACCTTCACCGAGCACGCCGTCGACCTCGCCGCCATGCGGACCCTGGTCGAGGGCTGGCGCGGCACCGGCGGGTTCGTCTTCGTCAGCAGCATCGACGCCTACGGCCGGCCGGAGCCCGGGGAGGTCCCCGAGGGCGGCCCCTCGGCCGGACCGCTCACCCCGTACGGGCAGGCCAAGCTCGACTGCGAGCGGATCCTGCTGGACGCCGCCCCGTCGGCGCTCGGCCCGGTCGCGGTGGTCCGCTCGCCGATCGTCTGGGGCCCGCACCGGCGGCTGCGCGACCAGCTCCGCTGGGGCGCCACCGGGGAGCTCTACCAGGCCGCGCTGGCCGGCCGCCCGATCCTGCTGCCGGAGCCCGCGGCCGGGTGGGCCGGGGCCAGCTGGGTGCACTCCGCCGCCCTGGCCCGGGCGGTGACGGCGAGCCTCGGCCACGCGCCCGGCCGGATCGTCAACGCCGTCACCGGCCATGTCTCCTGGGCCGAGTTCGCCGCCGAACTGGTCCGGCTGCTCGGCTCGTCGAGCACCGTCGGGCACGGCCCGGAGGCCGAGGCGGAGCTGCTGCGCCCCTGGCTCTACCGGGCCGACGCGCTCGCCGGGCCGCTGGCCCCGGAGCCCGGCGAGGACTGGCGCGCCGTGCTCGCCGCGATGACGGCGTTGCCCGCCGGAGCGCACTGACACTCCGTCGGCGTTGCCCGCCAGGAACGGAACGAGCGGACACCCCGGGGCCGAGGCCCGCGGGGTGTCCGCTCGTCGTGTCACCGGTCCGCGCTCAGCCGCGGCGCTCCCAGCGGTAGAATTCGCGCGCCATCGCGTCCTTCGGCCCCCGCCAGGTGGCCGGGTCGTACGCCTGGACGTACGTGGTCAGCGCGTCGCTGACGGCGCGGAACTCGGGGTGGCCGACCACCTGGGCGACGGCCGGTCCGGGCGGCCGGTCCGCCTCGATGAGGTGCAGGTAGACGTCGCCGAACTGGAACAGGCTGCGCCCGGTGACGCCGATCAGATGGGGGAGTTCACCCCGGTTGTCGGAGTCGGCGAAGACCTCGGCGATGCCGGTGGCCGCGTCGGGCTTCATCCGGGCGACGATCAGGGCGCGGTGGATCCGTGCGGTCGGGTTCTCGGTCGCGGGGGAGGTCATGGCTCAGAGCTCCGCGGCCTTCTTCTCGACCTTCTCGCGGATCAGCTGCAGCTGGATCCGGGAGTTGCGGTTGATGTGGTTGACCATGCCGTCGTCGTCGACGGGCGCGGTGGGCTTCATCGCGAAGTCCTGCACCCAGCGCATCCGGGTGCCGGACGGCACCTCCGAGTACTCCCAGTGGATGTCCATGTACTCGAACGGGCCGGGTTCGACCCGCCGGGCCCGCACCGCGAGCGAGGGGCGGTCGGTGGTGCGCTCGGAGACCCAGCTCCAGATCTTGCCGTCGTCGTCCGGGTGCATGGTCAGCCGGAAGGTGACCCGGTCGCCGTCGCGCTCCAGCACCTCGACCGAGGCGTACTCGCTGAACAGCTGCGGCCAGTTCTCCAGGTCGTTGGTGATCTCCCAGACCAGGTCGAGCGGGGCCGCGATGACGATCTCGTTGTCCGTGTGTCCGGGCATCTCAGGCACCCGCCTTCGCGGTCACGGCGGAGTTCACCAGGGCCAGGAACTCGGCCGGGGTCTTGGCCGACTCCGCGCCGTTGGTGACCTTGACTCCGTGCCGGTTCTCCAGCTCGCCGACCACGCCGAGCAGGCCGAGGGAGTCCACGCCGAACTCGTCGAAATCGGCGCCGGGCCGCTCCAGTTCGACCGGGTCGATCTCGACGCCGGCCCGGGCCCGGATGAGTTCCGCGAGTTCGGGATAGTTGAGGGTGTTGCTCACGGGGGTGTCCCTTCGTAGCGAGCGAGTGGTTGAGCGGTGGAGCGT
>NZ_JZWY01001082.1:0-1873 GCF_000966955.1 Streptomyces sp. NRRL S-495 | reverse complement strand
TCCTGGTGATCTGCGGCGTTGCCGTCGTTGCGGGCCCCGAAGCTATCGAACCCGGGCTGCTGGGCACCATGGTGGGATCCGGCCGGATTGGCCGGCGGCTGGCCCGCGGCCTGCTCGGCACCGGCCCGGCGGCCCTGCTGGATGCCGCGGCGCAGGTTGGTCAGGCGGCCGCGGACCTCCTCGGGCGCGCGGGACACCTGCGGACCCGTCAGCGGGGACGACTCGGCGGTACCGGAGACCAGGTTGGCCTGCGGGGTGCGCCGGGGGAGACCCGACATGGTGACCCCGCTGGTCGAGGGCTCGCGGACCTGCTCGGCCCGGCGCCAGCGCTCGTCGTTGGCGGACGGGCGCCACGGTGCCTCGCCGGGCTGCTGCTGGCCCGGGGCCTGCTGCTGGGCCTGCTGCGGGGGCGCCTGCTGCTCGGGCCGCGACTGCGGGGCCTGCTGCTGCGGTGCCTGCCGCTGGGCCTGCGGCTGCTGGGCCTGCGGGGCCCGCTGCTGCTGCGGGGCCTGGGCCTGCTGCTGCGGCTGGGGCTGCCGCTGCTGCGGTGCCTGCTGCTGCGGGCCCTGCGGTCGCTGCGGCCGGCCCTGGGGAGCCTGCCGCTGACCGTCCTGCGCCGGGAAGCCCGGGGCCGTGGTGCCGGGACGGCGCGGCTGGTACGCCTGCTCGCCCGGGCGACCCTCCTCGCGGTACCAGCCCTGCTCGGTCGGCGCCCCGCCCTCGGACGGGCCGGACGGCAGCGCCATCGGCTCCTGCCGCACGGGCGGCTGCTGGGCCTGCGGCTGCTGAACCTGCTGCTGCGGCTGCTGGACGTTCCGCTCCGGACGGCCCGGGTTCGGCACGCTCGGCAGCACCGGCTCCACCAGGCCGAGGCCCAGCGGGTCGCGCGGGTCGATGTCACTGGCCTCGAACCGCGGCCGGGCCATCTGCTGGGTGCTCTCCATCGAGGAGGCGTCGGCCGCAGGCAGCGGCTGGGGCTGCGGAGCCTGCGGCAGCGGCTGCTGCTGGCCCGGCTGCGGACGGTTGCCCTGGGCGGGCTGCTGCGTACGGCCGCCCTGACCCTGCTGCGGGCCCTGGGGACCCTGCGGCGGCCGGCCCTGCGGACCGGGACGGCCCTGGCCGGGGCGCTGGCGCTGCGGCAGCCCGTCCTGCGGACGCTCGCCCGGGCGGGCACCCTGCGGTGCCGGCGCGCCGGGGCGGCCCGCCTGGTCGGCCCAGCCGTGCTGCGGCTGCTCGCCGCCGCGGGCGGCGGGGGCACCGGCGCCCTGCGGACGCTCCTGGCCGGGGCGGCGTGCCCCCGGACCGCTCTGCTGCGCGTTCTGCTGGGGACCGCCCTGCTGCGGACCCTGCGGACCCTGGGGGCCGCCGGGCTGCCGGTCGCGCCGGGGCAGACCGGCGGGGGCGCCCTGCGGCGGCCCCTGTCGGCCCGGCGAGCGCTGCGGGAGGCCGCCCTGCTGGTTCGGGGCACCCTGCTGCGGCGGGGCCTGCCGGCCCGGAGCCGGTCGGCCCTGGCCGCCCTGCTGGTTCGGCGCCTGCTGGCCGGGGGCCTGCTGGTTCGGCGTACCCGGACGACCGGCCTGCGGCGGGTTCTCCCGCAGCGACTGGCCGGCCTGGCGGGTCGGCAGACCGCCGACGGGGGCGCCCGGGGCACCCTGGCCGCCGGACGGGCCGGGGCCGCCCTGGCCGAGCTGCGGCCGGCCCTGCGGGGCACCGCCCGCCGGGGCCTGGCCGAGCGCGGCCCGGTCGCCGGCGCGGCCGCCCTGGCCGGCCGGCATCTGGCGCTGCTGGCGCGGCGTCGGGGCGACCCCGCGCTGCTGCTTGGGCTGCTGGCCGCCGCCGGGGCGACCGGCGCCGCGACGGTCGGCGGAGTTGG
>NZ_JZWY01001081.1:0-5701 GCF_000966955.1 Streptomyces sp. NRRL S-495 | reverse complement strand
GGCATGACCAGCGCGGTGGTGCCACCGGAGTCGCTGGGGCGCAGCTGGATGCGGATGCCGTGTCGCAGGGACAGGCGGCCGACCACGAAGAGGCCCATGCGGCGGGAGACGGAGACGTCCACCGTCGGCGGGTTGGCGAGGCGCTCGTTGATCTCGGCGAGGTCGTCCGGGCTCAGACCGATACCGGTGTCGTGGATCTCGACCAGCACCCGGCCGTCCGGCAGGGCGTGGCCGGTGACCCGGACGCGGGTCTGCGGGCTGGAGAACGAGGTCGCGTTCTCCAGCAGCTCGGCGAGCAGGTGGACGAGGTCGTTGACGACGCGGCCGGCGACCTCGGCCGACGGCACGGCGGCGAGTTCGATGCGCTCGTACTGCTCCACCTCGGAGGCCGCGGCGCGGAGCACGTCGACCAGCGGGACGGGGCGGGTCCAACGGCGGCCCGGGTCCTCACCGGCGAGGACGAGGAGGTTTTCGCCGTTGCGGCGCATACGGGTCGCGAGGTGGTCCAGCTTGAAGAGGTTGGCCAGCTGGTCCGGGTCCGCCTCGCGGCTCTCCAGCTCGGAGATGAGCGACAGCTGGCGCTGGATGAGGCCCTGGCTGCGGCGCGAGAGGTTGGTGAACATCGCGTTGATGTTGCCGCGGAGGAGGGCCTGCTCGGCGGCGAGGCGGACGGCCTCGCTGTGCACCATGTCGAAGGCGTGGGCCACGTGGCCGATCTCGTCCGCGGAGTCGACGCCGACCGGTTCGACGGCGACGTCGACGTCGTGCGGGTCGGTCTCGGAGAGCGTCTTGACCAGCTCGGGCAGTCGCCGCTCGGCGACGTCCTCGGCCGCGGCCTGGAGCCGGGTCAGCGAGCGCACCATCGAGCGGGCGATCAGACCGGCGCCACCGAGGGCGACGAGCAGCACCAGCGCGACGGCGGCACCGATGATCAGGGCCTCGGTGTCGGCCTGGGACTGGAGCTCCTGGGCCTTTCCGTCGAGGTCCTCGATGAGCTTGGACTCGATCCGGCGCTCGGCGGCGATCTTGGCGGTGGACTGCTCGTACCAGTCCTTGTAGCTGACGACCTCGCTCTGGTGGATACCGCTCTGCTGCAGGATCGAGCGCGCGTAGCGGTCGGCCGCGGCGACGACCGAGTTGTAGCTCAGCTGGCCGCGCAGGTTGTCCAGGTCGTGCGAGGTGTAGATGTTGTTGAAGCCGGTCAGCGCGTTGTCGTAGGACGACTTCAACCGGATGCCGAAGGACTCGTCGCTCAGGCTGAGGTCCGGGCCGCCCGGGTTGGCGAGCGCGGCGCTGATCAGCGCGCGCTGCTGCGAGGTGGAGTTCTTGGCGAGCGAGAACTGCTGCAGGGCACGGGTCGCGCGGACCAGCTCGCGGTTGTTGGACGCGAGCGCGATGTCCTGGGTGATCGACAGCAGGTCGCGGATGATCACGTCGTAGGCGGTGATCGTCGCCTGGATGTTCTGGTTGTTCTGGTACGGGTTGCCACGCGCGTCGGAGACCGAGTTCAGGTCCTTGCGGATCTGGAAGAGCAGGGCCTTGCCGCCGGAGAGTTCGAGGTTCTCGAACTTGTCCGCGGACGCGGTGAAGGTGCGGCTGAGGTCGTCGGTGACCTTGCGCGCGGCGACGATGTCGTCGTCCAGCGGCGCGTTGGGCTTGTTGGTCATCGGCCCCGCGCTGACGTCCCGCTCGTTCTGCAGGGCGTTGGCGAGGTCGGTCGCCTTCTTGGCCAGGTCGGAGAGGTTGGCCATCTGGGCCAGCTGCTGCGAGGTCTCGAGCGAGGTCTGGATGCGCAGGCCACCGAGGACCAGCGCGACCATGACCGGGAGCGCGAGCAGGGCGATCAGCTTGCTGCGGATCCGCCAGTTGCGCATGGCGAGCCGGCTCATGCCCTTGGCCCGGCGGCGGGTCAGGGTGGACCGGAGCTTGCCCCGGGCCGACTTCCGCTCCGCGCCCTCCTCCTCGGGTCGTCCGATCACGTCGGGCGTCGGTTCGGCCGGACCGCCGGGGGCCGCCGCCGGCTGGGGGGCTGCCACCGGCTCACGCGACTCAGGGTCACCCGCGCCGCCGCTACCCCTTTTGAAACGTCCCTGCACTGGCGTCGCAACCTCTGGACCGGGCGTCCCGCCGCGTCGCCGCAGCCTGGACGGTGTGGAGTTTCCATCCGCACCCCGGCCGGTCCGGGAGAGCGGGTCACCGGGGTGGAGTACTCCCTACCCACGGTCCGTGGCATTCCAGCACAGCCGGGGAATCCCAACAAGGGCGAGCGGGGCACATCGGGCGGCACTACCGAACGCGCGCGGAATCTCACGGTCTGTACGGCAACCGGAGCTGAATACCGCCTTTTTCGGACACTCGTCAGATACATGCCAAGCAGACCCGAGATCAACCTGATGCACGGCGCTTCGGGTATGACCGATATATCCGATATGCCGGTAAAAACTGATGCAGCGACATGTCGGATATCGGCGTTATGTTCCATGATTTGTGACGAAAATCACAGATGAATGTGTAGCTTTGGTCACGGTGCCTGTGGAAAGAGATCCGTAACCTTGCGGTATCCGGAGCACGGCCCCGAATCAGCCTGCCCAGAATCCTCCCGAATCACTCAGGCCGGGGCCGATCGCGGTCGGTCGCCCGGCCACGACCTTGAGGTGCTGACGAGATGTCCCAGGCGAAGAAGGCCGCCGAGTCCACGCTGTCCGCCAATTCCACCGCGAATCCGCGCCGGACGACGCTGGCCTCGGTCGAGGACTTCGGCCAGATCCCCGGCGCCCGCAGGCCCGAGGCCGCCGTGACCTACCCGACCGACCTGCCGACCTCCACCGCCAACCCGCGCCGCACCCGGCTGATGGTCGCTCCGGTGGTGAACGTTCCGCAGGACTGAAGCGTTCCGCATACGCCCTGAAGGGCCCCGCCACCCCGGTGGCGGGGCCCTTCGCGTACCCGGGCACCCCCGCCGGCCTCCGGACACCCCGGGCCGGTGGAGCGGCCGGTCCGGAGCCCGCGCGATAGCCTGGCGGCGATTGAGCGGGGCCGGGCCCGAAGCGGGGCCGGCCTCCACCAGCGCCCGGGCGCGCCCCGGGCGGCCGACGACGCGAGGGGTGCCCGAGCCGTGCGCATTGCCAGGTTTTCCGTCCGGGAAGGGAGTCCTGCCGCCGGCAGCGTCTCCTTCGGTGTGGTCGAGGGGGACCCGGCGCGGCCCGAGTCGCTGGTGGTCCACGCGCTGGCGGGCCACCCGTTCGGCCAGCCCCGGCCGACCGGTGAGAGCTACCGCTTCCAGGACGTCCGGCTGCTGAGCCCGATCCTGCCCAACAAGATCGTCGCGGTCGGCCGCAACTACGCCGCGCACGCCGCCGAGCTGGGCAACGCCGTCCCGGACGTCCCGCTCACCTTCTTCAAGCCCTCCACCTCGGTGATCGGCCCGACCGAGAGCATCGCCTACCCGCCGTTCTCCTCGGACGTCCAGCACGAGGCGGAACTGGCCGTGGTGATCGGCCGGATGTGCCGCGAGGTGCCGCTGGAGCGGGTCCCCGAGGTGATCCTCGGCTACACCTGCGCCAACGACGTCACCGCCCGCGACGTCCAGCAGCGCGAGGGGCAGTGGGCCCGCGCCAAGGGCTTCGACACCGCCTGCCCGCTCGGCCCCTGGATCGAGACCGACCTCGACCCCTCCGACCTCGCCGTCACCTGCACGGTCAACGGCGAGCTCCGGCAGACCGGCCGCACCTCGTTGATGGTCCGCTCGGTCGCCGAGCTGATCGTCCACATCTCCGAGGCCATGACGCTGCTGCCCGGCGACGTCGTCCTCACCGGCACCCCCGCCGGGGTGGGCCCGATCCAGGTCGGCGACGAGGTCGCGGTCACCGTCGAGGGCATCGGCACCCTCGCCAACAAGGTGGTCAAGCGTGGCTAGCGAGCCCGCCGGACCGCCCGTCCGGGTGCGCTTCTGCCCCTCCCCGACCGGCAACCCGCATGTGGGTCTGGTCCGCACCGCGCTGTTCAACTGGGCCTTCGCCCGCCACCACGGCGGCACCCTGGTCTTCCGGATCGAGGACACCGACGCCGCCCGCGACTCCGAGGAGTCCTACGGGCAGCTGCTCGACGCGATGCGCTGGCTCGGCCTGGACTGGGACGAGGGCCCGGAGGTCGGCGGCCCGCACGCGCCGTACCGGCAGTCGCAGCGGATGGAGATCTACGCCGACGTCGCCCGCAGGCTGCACGAGGCGGGCCACGCGTACCACTGCTACTGCTCCACCGAGGAGTTGGACGCCCGCCGCGAGGCCGCCCGCGCGGCCGGGAAGCCGTCCGGCTACGACGGCCACTGCCGGGAGCTGACCGACGACCAGGTGGCCGTGTACCGGCTGGAGCGGCGGGAGCCGATCCTGCGCTTCCGGATGCCGGACACCACGATCGCCTTCGACGACCTGGTCCGCGGCACCCTCTCCTTCGAGCCCGAGAACGTGCCCGACTACGGCATCGTCCGGGCCAACGGGGCGCCGCTCTACACCCTGGTCAACCCGGTGGACGACGCCCTGATGGGCATCACCCACGTGCTGCGCGGCGAGGACCTGCTCTCCTCCACCCCGCGCCAGATCGCGCTCTACGCCGCGCTCGCCGACATCGGCGTGGGCGACGGCGGAACCCCGAGGTTCGGCCACCTGCCCTACGTCATGGGCGAGGGGAACAAGAAGCTCTCCAAGCGGGACCCGCAGGCCTCGCTCAACCTCTACCGGGAGCGCGGCTTCATCCCCGAGGGGCTGCTCAACTACCTCTCGCTGCTGGGCTGGTCGCTGGCCGAGGACCGCGACGTCTTCACCGTGGACGAGCTGGTGGCGGCCTTCGACGTCACCAAGGTGAACGCCAACCCGGCCCGCTTCGACCTGAAGAAGTGCGAGGCGGTCAACGCCGAGCACGTGCGCCGGCTGGCCCCGGAGGACTTCGTCCGCCGGCTGGTGCCCCACCTCCAGGAGGCGGGCCTGCTGCCGGCCGGGCCGAGCGCCGAGCAGCTGCGACTGCTGGCCGAGGTGGCGCCGCTCACCCAGGAGCGGATGGTCGTACTGGGCGAGATCGTGGCGATGACCGGCTTCCTGTTCGTCGCGCCGGAGGACTTCGCGCTCGACCCGGACGACGCCGCCAAGGTGCTCACCGCGGACACCCGTCCGGTGCTGGAGGCCGGCGTCAGGGCCCTGGAGGAGCTCGACGGGTTCACCGCCGAGCCGATCCAGGCCGCGCTGCGCGAGGCGCTGGTGGAGGGGCTGGGCATCAAGCCGAAGTTCGCCTTCACCCCGCTGCGGGTGGCCGTGAGCGGCCGCCGGATCTCCCCGCCGCTCTTCGAGTCGATGGAGCTGCTCGGCCGCGCCGAGACGCTGCGCAGGCTGAACGCGGCCCTGGCGGGCCTGCCCGGCGCCTGACCGCGGCACCGCTGCGACCGGCCGCCGGACACCGGCGGCACCCCCGCGGGCCCGGCCTCGGCGCCGGGCCCGCGGCGCCCCCGGAGGTCACCGGACGGCCCCCTTCCCGCTGCCTGGGGTTATCGATTTTGGAGCCGGGGCGGACGTCGGGTAATGTTCTTTCTGCGCCGCCCGGGAGGGCAACGACGAGGGAGTCAAAGCCCCCGCCGGAGCCGAGCGGGAGGCGCAAGCCCGAGAGGATCCCCGACAGGGGTTCAACTCTGGTGGGGTATGGTGTAATTGGCAGC
>NZ_JZWY01001080.1:0-286 GCF_000966955.1 Streptomyces sp. NRRL S-495 | reverse complement strand
TGGGGTATGGTGTAATTGGCAGCACGAGTGATTCTGGTTCATTTAGTCTAGGTTCGAGTCCTGGTACCCCAGCGCAGTACCCGCGGTCCACACCGCGACAAGTGAAGACAAGCCCCCGTTGTGTAGCGGCCTAGCACGCTGCCCTCTCACGGCAGTAGCGCCGGTTCGAATCCGGTCGGGGGTACTGAAGCAGGAAGCCGATGGGGTTGCTCATCGGCTGATTGCTTTGTGTTGGGGTATGGTGTAATTGGCAGCACGAGTGATTCTGGTTCATTTAGTCTAGGTT
>NZ_JZWY01001079.1:0-5838 GCF_000966955.1 Streptomyces sp. NRRL S-495 | reverse complement strand
GTCCGTCACCGTCTCCGGCGGACAGCGTTACCTCGACCTCGACATGGGCATCGTCCTCCAGACCTCGTCCCCGTCGCCGTCGCCGAGCCCGACGTCCTCGCCGTCGCCCACCTCGTCGCCCAGCCCGACGTCTTCGCCCTCGCCGACCGCCTCGCCGTCGCCGACCGCGTCCCCGACGTCCTCGTCCCCGTCCGCCACGACCACGACCACCGCGTCCACGGTCCCCAGCCCGACCCACGAGCCGACCCACAAGCCGACCCACCACAAGCCGACCGGCGAGCCGCTGCCGGACACCGGTAGCTCCGCCGCCGACGGCCTGATCGCGGCACTCGGAGGGCTCGCCGTCCTCGGCGGTCTGCTCCTGTGCCTGGTCGCCTACCGCCGCCCGGGACGGCACAGCTGATCCACCGGTGAACAACTGAAGAGCAGTACCAGCGCCAGTGGCGTCGCCCCCCCCGGGCGGCGCCACTGGTGCGTCCGCCCGGGCCGCCGCGGTGCTATTCGGTGGAGTCCGGGGCGGGTGTCCAGTGGGTGGCGCGGACGCGGTGCAGCCAGGCTTCGGCGGGGCGCTCGTCGGGCTGGTCCGGGAGGACGCCGGGGAGGTCCAGGCGGTCGGTGGCGGCGGCGAGCAGGCGTTCGGCGTGGGCGGGGTCGTCGGCGATCCGCTCGCCGAGGTCGCGGACGCGCTCCGGATCGGGCAGCCGGACCTGGTTGTGGCCGGCCTCGTGCAGGTGGACGGCCTGTTCGAGCAGCCGGACCAGGTGCCGGGCGTGCTTGGCGGCCCTGGCCCGGGTGGCCGGGTCGGAGGTGTCGCGGGTCAGCAGCTTGCGGAACTGCTGGGTGGCGTAACCGAGATAGGCGTTGCGGACACCCCGGGCGCTCAGGAAGGAGCGACGGATCGCTATCAGCTCCTCGCCGAGCGGGCCGCGCACCTCGTAGAGCTCGTCGGGCAGCCAGACCAGCTCCGTGGCGGTGGGATTGCAGCTGAGCGCGAGGCGGCACCACTTGGCGGCCTCGTGCAGAGTGCGGTCCGGCTTGGTGGAGACGTGCGACTCCGCGGGGCGGTGCAGGCCGTGGAAGCCCTCGGTCGGGGCGGCGAACAGGCCGAGCCGGTCGATGTCGGAGCCGGCGTGCGCCAGTCCGTACGCGGTCGAGCCGACGATGCCGGACAGCAGGACGGTGCCGGGCGGGGAGCTGGGCCGGGTGGTCATCGGGCTCCTCTCGTCGGCCGGTCCGCAGGAGTCTGCCGGGTCGGGCCGCGCCGGGCCAGCGAATTCCGGGGCCGAGGGGGCCCGCGGGCCGATACTGGGCCGCATGGCGAGGGCGAACGGCGGTCCGGCGGCGGGGACGGGGATCGGCACGGCGAAGCTGCGGGCCTGGTGGTCGCACCGGCAGTGGCTGGACGGCGCGCACCCGGAGGCGTCGGCCGGCGAGGTGCTGGCGGCCACCGGGTGGGCCAGGTCGGTGGGCGGGGCGGCGCCCTATCTGGGCCTGTTCGCCCGGGCCGGGCTGGGCCGGGCGGCCGTGGACGCGGCGGTGGCCCGGCTGGAGGTGCACGAGCTGCCCGCCGCGCGCGGCTGCACCTACATCGTCCCGGCCGAGGACTTCGCGCTCGCCCTGGCGGCTGGCGCGGCGGTGCCCGAGGGCGAGGTGGCGGCGGCCGCGAAGCATCTGGGGGTGACCGCGGGCGAGGTCGAGCGGCTCTGCCTGGCGGTGGACCGCGCGCTCGCCGAAGCGCCGGGGCCGCTGGACCCGGCGGCGATCCGGGTGGCGGTCGGCGAGGCCGTCCGGTCGCTGGGCGAGCCGGGGCGCAAGCGCGGGCTGTCCACCACCCTGCCGCTGGCCCTCGGGCTGATGCAGTCGCGCGGGCAGCTGCGCCGGGTACCGGCCAACGGCCGCCTGGACCAGCAGCGGTACGGCTACGCGCGGTGGGACCAGCCGGTCGGCGGCGGTACGGCGGACCTGGCCCGGCGCTACCTGGCCTGGGCCGGACCGGCCTCGCTGAAGCACTTCCGGTGGTTCTCCGGTTTCGGCGCCGCCACCGCCCGGCAGGCGTTCGCGGAAGCGGGCGCGGTGCCGGCTGTGCCCGGTTCGGAGCTGCTGATGCTGCCCGAACTCGTGGACGCCTTCGCCGACTTCACGGTGCCGGCCGAGCCGCACTACACGCTGCTGGCCGGGATCGACGGCATCCATCTGCTGCACCGCGAGCTGGCCCGGCTGGTCGACCCGGCCGACGCGGCCCGTCCGCTGCCGGCCGGCCGGGCCGGGCGGAGCTTCGGCACCGAGGCCGACCCGCAGACGCACATCGTGCTGGACCGGGGGCGGATCGTCGGCTTCTGGGAGTACGACACCGAGCGCGCCGAGATCGTCCACCTGTCCTTCGTGCCGTCGAACGCCGAGCTGCGGTCGGCGGTGGCCCGGACGGAGGAGTTCGTCCGGGCGGAGCTGGGGGACGCGCGCGGCTTCAGCCTCGACTCGCCGAAGAGCCGGGTGCCGAAGATTGCGGCGTTGCGGGCGAGTTCGGGCGAATAGGTGTTCCGTCCCGCGCACCGGGGGTCGGCATAGAGTACGAACCATGTCGACTTCGAACGAGTTCGCCCAGCCGCACCGGTCCGACCCGTCCGGCGTGCTGCTGATCACCGGCGCCGGTCGCGGCATCGGCGCCGCGACCGCCCTGCTGGCCGGGCGGCGGGGCTACCGGGTCTGCGTCAACTACCGCTCGGACGAGGCCGCCGCGGCCTCGGTGGTGGACGCCGTCCGGGCCGAGGGCGGGGTCGCGCTCGCCGTCCGCGCCGATGTCACCCGCAGTGCCGAGGTGGCCCGGCTGTTCGCCACCGTCGACGCCGAACTCGGGCCGCTCACCGGGCTGGTGAACAACGCCGGGACGCTGGAGCAGCAGGGCCGGCTGGAGGACATCGACGAGGAGCGGCTCAACCGGATCTGGGCCGCCAACATCACCGGCCCGTTCCTGTGCGCCGCGCAGGCCGTCCGTCGGATGTCCACCCGGCACGGCGGGCAGGGCGGTGCGATCGTCAACGTCTCCTCCGCCGCCTCCCGGCTGGGCGCGCCCAACGAGTACGTGGACTACGCGGCGGCGAAGGGGGCCGTCGACTCGATGACCCGGGGGCTGGCCCTGGAGGTCGCCGACGAGGGCATCCGGGTCAACGCCGTCCGCCCCGGCCTGATCCACACCGGCATCCACGCGCTGGGCGGGGAGCCCGGGCGGGTCGACCGGGTCGCGCCGAACCTGCCGATGAAGCGCGGCGGGCAGCCGGAGGAGGTCGCGGAGGCGATCCTCTTCCTGCTGTCGCCGGCCTCGTCGTACACCACGGGCGCCTTCCTGGACATCGCCGGCGGGCGCTGACCCGGGCGGGCGGTGGCACGGGCGGTCGTGGGTCCGGCGGAATGGGGGATTCCTTCCCCTGGCGCGGTCCGCGACCTTACGGTGGGGCCATGACCGACGACCTGCCGGACCGTGAAGCCGACCTGCCGTCCTCCTTCATCGACATCCCCGGAGTGCGCAACTTCCGCGACGCCGGGGGCGTCGGTGCGCTCCGCCGGGGCGTGCTGTTCCGCTCCGGCTCCTTCCACACCCTCGCCCCGGAGGGCGCCCAGCGGCTGAAGGCGCTGGGCCTGCGCACCGTGATCGACCTGCGCAGCCCGGTCGAGCTGGAGGTCTGGCCGGACCTGCGGCACGGCCTCGACCACGAGGCGCTCAGCCTTCCCACCCTGCCCGCCGACCGGGAGGACACCGACCGGCCGTGGCCGGCGGGTCAGGAGGAGCTGTACCCGTTCATGGCCTCCACGGCCGGCCCGTCACTGGTCGCCGCGATCCGCCGGCTCGGCACCCCGGGCGCTCTGCCGGCCGTCGTCCACTGCGCCGTCGGCAAGGACCGTACCGGTCTCACCATCGCGATCGTCCAGACCCTGCTGGGCGCCTCCGAGGACGACATCACCGCCGACTACATGCTCTCCAACACCGGCCTGGGCCTGCTGGACGGCCCGGCCCCGTACATCGACGAGTCCGGTGCCGAGCGGGTCTCCCGCCCGATCTCGGAGGATCTGCTCGCCTCCTCCTTCGCCTGGATCCGGGACCACCACGGCTCCGTCCCCGCCTACCTGCTCGCCCACGGCAGCACCGACGAGGACCTCGCCGCCCTCCGGGCCAACCTCTCCGCGTAGGGAGTGTCCTTCGGCCCCGGACGGCACGCGGCGACGCGGCCGACCGGGGCCCGGCCTACTGGCGTTCCAGGTGCCACCACTGGGTCGGGGAGTCGGTGTCCTCCCACTGGTGGACGGGGGCGGGCGGGCCGGCCGGGTCGGACGGGGCCGTCGGGGCGGTGAGGGCCTTGCCACTGATGAAGCTGGTGAGGGTGCAGGTGCCGGGGGCGTCGAGGTGGTGCTCGACCAGCCACTCCTGCGCGCCGAAGGCGTTGGCGGACCACTGCTGGACGGGCACGCCGTTGTCGGTCGCGGCCCCGGTGACGTCCAGCCGCTTGCCGCCGGCGACGTTCTCGAGGTGGAACAGCGCGCCGCCCGGATGGACGGCGGTCAGCCGCCACAGCTGGGCGTCCGAGCCGTCCTCGGGGGCGAGCAGGACTTTGACGCCGCTGCGGCGGCTGCCCCCGGGAACCTCCAGCAGCAGGCCGGTCGCGACGTTCCGGATCCGGTAGCGGCCGTCGGTGATCTTGTGCTCGGTCACCCGTGGAGTGTCCCACCGGGCACCGACAGTCCGGCCCGCCGCGCCGAGGTCCGCTGCTCCCAGCCGAAGGCCGCGGCCAGGGCCAGCACCACCGCGGCGACCTCCGCCAGGGCCGAGACCGTGGTGCCGAGCAGCGTGCCGGCCGCGACCGCGGCGGCGGCCAGCAGCCGCGGCAGGTTGGGCCCGAGGGCGAAGGTGCGGCGGACAGCGGTGTTGACGACCAGGAAGACCGCCACTCCGCCGGCCAGGGCGGCCGCCTGGGCGGCGGTGATCGGCGCCCCCGGGTGCGCGACCGCCGACTTCACCCCGGCGGCGAACAGCAGCACCCCGAGCAGCAGCCCGTAGTGGCCCAGGTTGTAGACACTGACGGCGAGCCGGTTGCGCCGGTCAGAGGGCAGCGCGGCCATGTGGTGCTCGGCGCGGGCGTCGTCGTCGTGCCCGAAGTACGCCCACCAGAGCCCCACGCAGACGGCCAGGCTCAGCAGGGCGACGCCGACCAGGGGGGCGCTCAGCTCGGCGGTGCCCGCGCCGACGCCGATCGCGATCACCGACTCGCCGAACGCGATGATCACCACCAGACCGTGCCGCTCGACGAAGTGGTCCGCGCGCAGCTGGAAGCTGGGCAGGTCGACCAGCCGCGGTATCGCGAACTGCAGGGCGAAGGCGGCCGCCCAGAAGCTCAGCTGGACCGAACCGGTGAAGTAGCCGCCGGCCACCACCAGCCCGGTGTTGAGCAGGTTGAGCCCGCCCATCCGGAGCACCGGACCCAGCGCCACCCCCGACATCGCGAACATGCCCGTGTGCACGGCCACCACCAGCAGGTACGCCCAGCCGAAGGCGACGCCGCTGCCCTCGAAGGCGTGCGGCACGGAGAGCGAGATCACCAGGAAGCCGGCCATCGCGAGCATCAGCAGGCAGCGCCGGCCGTGGGTGCTCGGCGGCATGGCGTTGGTCAGCCAGATGAAGGCGTCGTACATCCACCAGATCACCGCCAGCATCACCAGCACCTGGGTGAAGCCGCCCGGGGTGAGGTGGTGGGCCAGACTGCCGGTCAGCTGGGTGACGGTGAAGACGAAGACGAGATCGAGGAAGAGCTCCAGCGGCGCCGCCCGGAGCGAGGGCTCGGCGGTGGCGTC
>NZ_JZWY01001078.1:0-5844 GCF_000966955.1 Streptomyces sp. NRRL S-495 | reverse complement strand
CTCCTCGGGCAGGCCCGGGGCGCGGACCCGCACGGTGGAGCCCTCGACGGTGACGAGCACCGGGGCGCCGCCGTGCCGGTGGGCGTTGACGACGAGATTGCCGACGATCCGTTCCAGTCGGCGCGGGTCGGTCTCGACGGTCTCCGCCGCGCCCGTGTCCAGCTCGGTGTCCAGCCCGGTCCGCTGGACGGCCTCGCGGACGACCTCGCCGAGCGGGACCCGGGCCCGCACCGGCTGCTCGGCCCCGGCGTCCAGCCGCGAGATCTCCAGCAGGTCCTCGACGAGCGCCCGCAGGTCCCGCACCCGGGCCCGGAGCAGGTCCTCCGTCGGGCCCGCCGGCAGCAGGTCGGCGGCGGCCAGCAGGCCGCCGACGGGGGTGCGCAGCTCGTGCGCCACGTCGGCGGTGAACTGCCGCTCGACCCGCAGCCGACGGGCCAGGCTGTCGGCCATCAGGTCGACGGTGGCGGCGATGTCGGCCACCTCGTCGCGGCCCTCGGTGGGCCCGGTGCGGGCGTCGAGGTCCCCGGCGGCGATCCGGTCGGCGGTCTCGGCGACCCGGCGCAGCCGGCGGGCGAGCAGCCCCGCCCCGTACGCGGCGAGCGGGGTGGCGGCTGCGAGCGCGATCAGCGAGGCCACGGCCATCGCCGCGTCGAGCCGGGGCAGGTCGGAGAGCTCCGGACCCATGTTGACCTGGACGGCGAGCACCGGGCTGCCGGGGCCGCCGGTGCGCTGGGCCGCCCAGACGCTCGGGCCGACGTTCCCCTCGACCCGGTCGACGACCAGGGTGTGCCGCTCGCCGTCGACCGGGTCGCGCAGCGCGGCGGGCAGCTTCGCCGGGTCGAGGGCCGCGCCGTCGGAGAGGGCGCCGGTGCGCCGGTAGACGTCCATGGCCGCGTAGACGGAGTTGAACGCCCGGGCCTCGGCGCGGGAGCGGATGTCGTGCGCGGTCCACAGGTGGACCAGCACGCCGACCGCCGCGACCACCAGGCAGGCGGTCGCGGCGGCCAGCGCGGCGATCTTCCGGCGCAGCGAGGTGCGGCGGTCCCGGCGGTGTCGCAGGCGCACCGGGCTCAGCGCCTGAACTTGTAGCCGAAGCCGCGGACCGTCTCGATCCGCTCCCGGCCCAGCTTCCGGCGCAGCCGCTGCACGCAGAGGTCGACCACCCGGCTGTCGCCGTCCCAGCCGTAGTCCCAGACGTTGCGCAGTAGGGTGTGGCGCTCCAGGACGACGCCCGGGTGGGCGGCGAACTCCAGCAGCAGTTTGAGCTCGGTCGGGGTGAGCGCCACCGGGCGCCCGCCGAGGGAGACCTCCAGCCCGGCGGTGTCGACGGTGAGGTCCCCGAAGTCGAGCACCGTCCGGTCGGGCTCCCGGTCCCCGTCGGGTCCGCCGCCGGGCGCGGCCGCGGGGGCGGGGGCGTAGGTGGCCCGGCGCAGCAGGGAGCGGATCCGGGCCACCAGGACGTAGGTGTCGACGGGCTTGACCACGTAGTCGTCGGCGCCGGCCTCCAGACCGGCGACCACGTCCAGGCCGTCGCCGCGCGCGGACATCATCAGCACCGGCACCAGGCTGGTCTCGCGGACCCGGCGGCACAGGCCGATGCCGTCCAGGCCGGGCAGCATGACGTCGAGGATCAGCAGGTCGAACGCTCCGTCGCGGAAGAGTTCGAGGCCGGTGAGGCCGTCGGCGGCGGCCGTCATCCGGTAGCCGTAGCGCTCCAGCGCGGTGGTGAAGGCGCCGCGCATCAGGTCGTCGTCCTCGACCAGCAGCACGCGGACGGGGCGCGGGGGTTCCTGGGCCGGGGCGGGCGAGGACACGGCGGACGGCTCCTGTGGGACGGGGCGGCGCGGGGGGAGGCAGGCCGCGCACGGGGACGGGCCGCCAGGGGAACGATACGACAGCCGGCGGGCGGGCCGGGTGCCGTGCGAGCGGGCCCCCGGCCTCGGTCCCGCGTCCGAGCCCCGGGGCGAATCCGCAGGTCGGAGGGGTCTCCCGGGCTCATGACGGCGCCCCGGACACCCCGGGCGGGGCGGTGTCCGGGGCGTCCGGGGCGGCGGTCCGACGCAGGGTGGAGCGCTTCCCGATACCCGGTGGATACACGGGCGCGGGCCGCGCCGCCCTCAGCCGGCGACCAGGTCCGCCCGGCGGGGGAAGCCCGGGCGCGGCGGGGTCCCGTCGGCGGCGCCCGGCGGGACCGGGCCGAGCAGCCGGGCGAGGTCGACCCGGCGGCGGACGCCGAGCTTGCGGTAGACCCGGGTGAGGTGCTGCTCGACGGTCGACACGGTGATGTAGAGCTTGCGGGCGATGTCCCGGTTGGACAGGCCGCGCGCGGCGAGCTCGGCGACCCGGCCCTCGGCCTCGGAGAGCCCGCCGGCGGTGCCCTCCGGGACCGGAGCGGCGACCGGGAGCGGTCCGGCGACGGGGACTCCGGCGACGGGAACGGCCCCGGCCGGGGATCCGGCCACCGGCGACAGGGCCACCGGCAGCAGCGACACCGGCGGCAGGGCCACCGGCGCGGGCGTCTCCGGCCGGACCGGCACCACGGCCAGTGCCGGGGTCCGGCGCAGCCTGCGGTCCGCCCGGCGGGCCCGGCCCGGGTCGCCGTCGTGCTGGTGGGCCTCGCTCAGCTCCCCCAGCGCCGCCGCCAGCTCGGACTCCGCACCGGCCTCCTCCAGCACTGCGACGGCGCGCTCCAGCAGCTCCGTCCGCTCGGCCGGTCCGCCCGCCGCCGCCCGGATCCGCAGCGCCAGGCCGCGGATCCTCGGGTGGCCGACCGGCCCGAGCCGGGCGAGCTGCTGGTCCGCGAGGGCGGCGGCGCTGCCCGGCCGGCCGAGGGCGAGCTGGGCGCGGGCCGCCCCGAGCCGCCAGGGCGCGATGGCCGGCAGGTGGTCCACACCCCAGCGGGCCATGGTGTCGCCGCAGGCCCGGTAGTCGGCGAGGGCCTGCTCGGCCCGGCCGAGGGCGAGCCGGTGACCGGCCAGCGCGTACCGGTGGTGCAGGCCGGCGGGCGTGTGCTCCAGGCCCGCCGGGGTGGCCAGCTCCAGGAAGTGCGCCGCGTCCTGGTGCAGGCCGAGCGCGGTGCGGGCGGCCGCCATGGTCGCCAGCGGCAGCCCCACGGCCACCCCCCAGGCCTCCGGCCGGACGTGCGCGAACGCGGCGCGCCCGGCCTCGTCGGCGCTCCGCAGGTCGCCCTGGCGCAGCGCCGCCTCGGCGCGCAGCGCGGCCAGCAGGGCGTTCCAGTGGGCGCCGCAGCGGGCACCGGCGCGTTCGGCGAGCGGGGCGCACCAGTGGGTGGCCCGGTCGGCGCGGTCGGCGTAGAGCAGGACGGTGAGCGCGGCGGTGAGCGATTCGGTGCGCACGCCGCCGAGGCGCCCGGCGCGCAGCACGAGTTCGGCGCGGACCACGGCGTCCTCGGGGGACACGGAGCCGGCGAGGAGGGCGGCGAGCAGCCGCATGCCGTCGCCCCGGTCGGCGGTGGCGCCGTCCTGCGGCCCGGTCCGGCGGGCCGGGTTGGGGAGCAGCGCGGGGTACCAGTAGGCGAGCCAGTGGCGCAGGGCCTCGGTGTGGACGGCCTGGCCGGGGACGGCTTCGAAGCGGGCGAGCGCGGCGGTGCCCTCGTCGATCCGGCCGTGCCAGAAGTGGTGGCGCAGGCGCTTGAGTTCGTGGCGCAGCGCGGTGTCGGCGTCGGTGACGGTGCCGGGGAGGGTGGGGACGCATTCGACGGCGGGACCGGTCGGCGCCGGGCCGGACCACAGCTGCAGCGCGTGGGCCGGTACCGGTCCGAAGCCGCCGGTGGCGGCGGTCCCCGCCGCGGCCTCCTGCTTCCCTGCGACCTCGTCCTCGGCGACGTCCGCCGCGGCGGTGCCCTCCGCAGCGGCGTCCGCCGCTACCGCGGCCCCGGGACCGACCCCGGGACCGGGAACCTCCCACACCCCGCCGCCGCCGAACTCCGGCAGCACCGCGCCGGGATCCCCGGGACCGGCGGCGGGCGCCGGTCCGAGCGAGCTGCGCAGGTGCCCCTCGGCCACCCGGGCGTGCCCGTCGACGGTGGCCGCCGTCGCGCCGGCGGCGCGCAGCAGCCGGCCGGCCCGCTGGTGCAGGGCGGCGAGTTCGATCGGCCGCATCGCGGCGAGCAGGTCCCCGGCGGCGGTGGGGTGGCGGAAGCCGCCGTCCCGGAACAGCCCGGCCGCGTGCAGCAGGTACAGCGCCCGGGGCAGCGCGTCGGGGGCGAGCAGCAGCAGTTCGGCGAGGAGTTCCGGGGTGGCCCCGGTGCCGAGCACGGCGACGCCGCGGGCGTAGTGCAGGGCGAGCGGGTCGATCCGGTGCAGGCAGTGCATGAGGCCGCGCCGGTAGCCCTCGCCGACGACCAGGGTGCCGGGGCTGCCGGCCCGTTCCTGGTCACCGACCAGGCTGTGCACCAGCAGCGGGTTGCCGCCGGTGAGGGTGTGCGCCTCGGCGGCGTGCCGCTCGGCGGCCGCGGCGCCGAGGCGGGTGCGCAGTACTTCGGCGACGAGTTCGGTGCTGAGCAGGTCGAGCCGGATGTGCTGGTGGTGCGGCTGGCGGGCGAGTTCGACCTCGAACAGCGGGTGCGCCGGGGTCATGGTCTCGCGCGAGCTGAGGACGGTGAGCACGCCGGTGCCCCGGGTGCGGCGGACCAGGTAGAGCAGGAACTCCAGGGACTGCGGGTCGGCGTCCTGCCGGTCGTCGACGGCGATCAGGACGGGGGCGCGTTCGGCCAGGCCGCGGACCAGCCGGAACAGGCCCTCCAGGACACGCTGGGTGAGCTGTCCGGTGGGGCGGTCGGAGGGGGCGGGGACGGTGCCGGAGGCCGCGCCCTCGGCGAGCAGGGCCTCGGCGGTGGCGGCCTCCTCGGGGGCGAGGTCGGCGCCCTGGAGGAGTTGCCGGGCCAGGCCGAGCGGGAACTCGCGTTCGAGCGGCGAGCCGGTGCCGACCAGGACCTGGACGCCGCGCTCGGCGGCGGTGTCGGTGAAGGCGTAGAGCAGGTCGCTGCGGCCGCTGCCGACGGAACCGTGCAGCACGATCACGCTCCCGGCACCGGCCGCGCAGCGGTCGAGGGCGTGGTGCAGCCGCAGGTACTCGGACTCGCGGCCGGCCGGCGGGGTTCTCGACGGATCGTACGGATCGTACGGCGGGGACACGGGAAGGGGGGACATCCGTTCTCCTGGTGCAGGGCGCACGGGAGGACGGGCCGCTGGGCGCTCCTCCTCGCGCGGGTTCGTGGGCGAGGGAATCGGACGGACCGACCGGGGCGGGCGGGGACGCCCGGCCGGCCGACCGGCTCAGCGACAGAGGGAGCTGGCGCGCCGCAGCAGGTCGACGTCGAGGCGGGCGACCAGGCGGAGGCCGGCACGGAGCAGCGGGGCGGCGGACGTCGTACGCGAACCGATGAGCGACGACGGCTGCGAACCGGCGCGCTGTCCGCCTGCCCGCTGTTCCACGACGTTCTCCGTCCCCCGCGCCCTCCCGGGCCCAAAACCGCGCTTGTGACGGTCCGTCGGTCGGACGCACCCTCACCTGGCTTATCCCCGGGGCACCCCACCGCAGTGTGGGGGTTGCCGGTCAGCCGGCCGGGGCCTTGGGGCTGACACTCTTCGCCGCCCCCGAGTCTAGGAAGCGCCCGGCGAGTGCGTCAATCGGCTGCGGGCACCGGAATCCGGCCCACCGGCCGGTTCGCCACGGGCCGCAACGGTCGCGCAACACGCCCGCCACAGTGCGACCCGGGGCCGGCCCCGGCCAGCCCCCGCGGCCCGGTCGGAGGCCCGGTCCGCGGCTCATCCCGCCAGGCCGTGGCCGGCCAGCCGGCGGCGCAGCCCGGCGAGTTCGCGC
>NZ_JZWY01001077.1:0-668 GCF_000966955.1 Streptomyces sp. NRRL S-495 | reverse complement strand
GCCCGGCGAGTTCGCGCCGGACCAGCGGCGGCAGCCCGTCCGCCCCGCCGCCGGCCGCGGCGAGCACCGGCCCGAGCAGGTCGGCGGCGGCCCGCGGGTCCTGGGCGAGCAGATGGCAGTCGGCCACCCGTACGGTGAACAGCAGGCGGGCGGACGGCAGTTGGTCGGGGGCGAGCAGGGCCAGCGCGGTCTCGGCGGCGTCGACGGCCCGGCGGGCCAGCCGGGGGTCGTCGACGGCGGCGGCCGCGTCGCGCAGGGCGGCGGCGGCACCGGCCTCGACCCGCAGCCGCATCGAGGCGATGGAGAGCCAGGCGGCGTCGGACTCGTCGTGGACGCCGATGTGGTCGAGGTGCAGCCGGGAGCGGCCGAGGTGGCGGACGGTGGCGCGGACGTCGCCGGTCATGGCGTGGGCGCGGGCCTGGGCGATCTGGCCCATGGCGCCGGCCCAGTGCCGGGCGGGGGCGACCCGGGAGATCTCGCGGGCGTAGCCGAGGGCGGCCTCCGGGTCGCCGTCGAGGCGGGCGAGGAAGCTCATGTCGCTGAGCGCGGCCACCTGGGTGGCACGGTCCCCGGCGAGTTCGGCCCAGCCGAGGGCGCGGGTGAAGCAGGCCATGGCGGTGGCGTTGCGGCCGTCCTGCATCCGCAGGGCGCCGGCCGCGTGGGCGTAC
>NZ_JZWY01001076.1:0-419 GCF_000966955.1 Streptomyces sp. NRRL S-495 | reverse complement strand
CGGCGAGCCGGGCCAGCGGGCGGCGGTCGGGGCCGGCCGGGTGGGCGGCGAGGCGGCGCAGCACGACCCGCAGGGTGTCCTCGACGGCCGCGGTGCCGGGGGCGCTGGGGCTGTCGCCGGCCCGCAGGTGGGCGGCGAGCAGGCCGGCCAGGGCATGGGCGGTGTCGGGGTCGACCGGGGCGGCGGTGTCGGGGTCGGCGGCGCGGAACGCGGTGTGCAGGGCGGCCAGCTCGGCCGCGGCGGGGACGGCGCAGCCGGCGGCGTCGTGGAGGGGGCAGAGCAGCCCGTAGTCGGGGAGGCGGTCGGGCAGGTGGGCGGCGAGGCCGGCGGGCAGCACGGGGGCGAGGGCGGCGACGGGCGGGCCGGGCAGCGGGGGGCGGGTCCAGTCCCCGGGCGCGGGGGCGAGGACGGGCGCGGGG
>NZ_JZWY01001075.1:0-5855 GCF_000966955.1 Streptomyces sp. NRRL S-495 | reverse complement strand
GCGGCCTCGGCCGGGCGCGAGGCGGCCGAGGCGGGCAAGCGCGCGAGGTTCCGCGCGGGCGAACTCGGCCTGGACATCTACGGCATGCGCGGCCCGCTGGGCGCGCTCGGACTGCGGTACGAGGACTGAGCATGGCGACGACCTTCGAGAAGACCCCCGGCTGGCTGGACTGGTACGCCGGTCCGAGCCGCCCGACGTTCCGGCTGCCCGAGGGCGCCGTCGACGCCCACTGCCACGTCTTCGGACCGGGCGCGGAGTTCCCGTTCGCCCCCGAGCGCAAGTACACCCCGTGCGAGGCGTCCAAGGACCAGCTCTTCGAACTGCGAGACCACCTGGGCTTCGCCCGCAACATCGTGGTCCAGGCGACCTGCCACGGCGCCGACAACAGCGCCATGGTTGACGCCCTGCGAGCGTCGGGGGGCCTGGCCCGCGGTGTCGCGACGGTACGTCCCGGGATCGAGGACACACAGGTGCGGGAACTGCACGAGGCCGGCGTGCGCGGCGTGCGGTTCAACTTCGTCAAGCGGCTCGTCGACGCGGCGCCGCAGCAGGACCTGTGGGACGTCGTCGAACGGATCGGACCGTACGGCTGGCACGTCGTCGTCTACTTCGAGGCGGCCGACCTCGCCGACCTGCGCGAGTTCCTCCTCTCGATCCCGGTGCCGCTGGTCGTCGACCACATGGGCCGGCCCGATGTCGCCAAGGACCCGCACGGCCCGGAGTTCGTGGCGTTCCTGGACTTCATGCGCGCCCGGCCCGACATCTGGTGCAAGGTCACCTGCCCGGAGCGGCTGTCGGTGAGCGGCCCGCCGGCCCTCGACGGGGAACGGACGGCCTACCGCGTCCCGTTCGCCCGGCGCGTGGTCGAGGAGTTCCCCGACCGGGTGCTGTGGGGCACCGACTGGCCGCACCCGAACCTCACCGGCCACATGCCCGACGACGGCCTGCTCGTCGACTTCGTCCCGCACATCGCGCCGACGCCGGAGCTGCGCCACAAACTCCTCGTCGACAACCCGATGCGCCTGTACTGGCCCGACGCCGACTGACCCATCACCCGATCGGAGCCCCACCATGTCGCTGGACAAGACCTACCAACTGGTCCCGGGCACGACCGTCTTCGACGCCGAACAGTCCGCCAGGGGCTACCACCTCAACCAGTTCTGCATGTCGCTGATGACGGCGGAGAACCGCGAGCACTACCTCGCCGACGAGCGCGGCTACCTCGACGCATGGCCGCTGCGGGAGGAGCAGAAGCAGGCGCTGCTCGACCGCGACCTCAACGCCGCGATGCGCGAGGGCGGCAACATCTACTTCCTCGCCAAGTGGGGCGCCACGCTGGGACTTTCCTTCCAGCAGATGGCCGGCTCGATGACCGGCATGACCGAGCAGGAGTACCGCGACATGATGCTCCGCGGCGGCCGCTCCGTCGAGGGGAACCGGATCGACCGCGCCGTCCTCGAAGCGGCGCACGCCGACCGCACGCCGCCGGCCGAGCACGCCACGATCACCGGCGCCGTCTTCACCTCGCACGTACCGGCGATCGGCGCGGCGATGGACCACCACAAGACCGACGAGCCCTACTGGCAGCCCGTCTTCGGCGGCTACGAGTACTCCAAGCGGTGGGTGGAGGAGAACCTCCCCGACGTGGTGGTCCTGGTCTACAACGACCACGCCACCACGTTCGACCTGTCGGTGATCCCGACCTTCGCGCTCGGCACCGGCGCGGTCTACCCCACCGCCGACGAGGGCTACGGGCCCCGGCCCGTCCCGGGCATCGAAGGCCACCCCGACCTGGCCGCGCACATCGCGCACTCGCTCATCAGGGACGACTTCGACCTCACCCTCGTCAACGAAATGAGCGTCGACCACGGCCTGACCGTCCCGCTGTCACTGATGTTCGGGGACGTCGAGACGTGGCCGTGCAAGGTGATCCCGTTCCACGTCAACGTGGTGCAGTACCCCGTGCCCTCGGGCGCCAGGTGCTTCCGGCTCGGCCAGGCGCTGCGCACGGCCATAGAGTCCTACGACAGGCCGCTGAAGGTCCAGGTGTGGGGCACCGGCGGCATGAGCCACCAGTTGCAGGGCCCCCGGGCCGGCCTCATCAATCGCGCGTGGGACAACGCCTTCCTGGACCGACTGGTCGAGGACCCGGCCGGCCTGGCGCGGGTACCGCACCTGGAGTACGTCGAGGAGGCGGGCTCGGAGGGCATCGAGCTGGTCATGTGGCTGATCGCCCGCGGCGCGATGAGCGACAACGACGGAAGTGGTGAGATCGAGGTCAAGCACCGCTTCTACCACGTGCCGGCGTCCAACACCGCCGTCGGACACCTGATCCTGGAGAACCACCCGCGGGCGGAAGCGCCCACCGTGAAGGAGTGACATGACCGACGACCGGACCGTCCGGATCGCCCTCGCCGGAGGCGGCGCCTTCGGAGCCAAGCACGCGGCCGCGCTCAGGCGGATCAAGGGCGTCGAGGTGACCGCTGTCGTGAGCAGTTCCCTCGAAAGCGCCCGGAAGTTCGCCGAGGAGCAGGGCGTGGGCCGAGGCGTCGCGACGCTGGAGGAGGTGCTGGCGATGGACGACGTCGACGCCGTCATCCTCGCCACGCCCACGCCGATGCACGCCGCGCAGACGCTGGCCTGCCTTGAGGCGGGCAAGCACGTCCAGGTCGAGATCCCGCTGGCCGCCTCGCTCGCCGACGCCGAGGCGTGCCTGGCCGCGCAGCGGCGCACCGGGCTCGTCGCGATGGTGGGGCACACCCGGCGCTTCAACCCCAGCCACCAGTGGGTCAACCAGCGGATCCGGGCCGGGCGGTTCCGGATCCAGCAGATGGACGTGCAGACCTACTTCTTCCGCCGCACCAACCTCAACGCCCTCGGGCAGCAGCGCTCCTGGACCGACCACCTGCTGTGGCACCACGCCGCGCACACCGTCGACCTGTTCGCCTACCAGGCCGGATCGCCGATCGTGCAGGCCAACGCCATCCAGGGGCCGATCCACCCCGAACTCGGCATCGCGATGGACATGTCGATCCAGCTGCGCGCGCAGAACGGGGCCATCTGCACCCTGTCGCTCTCGTTCAACAACGACGGGCCGCTCGGCACGTTCTTCCGCTACATCGGCGACGACGGCACCTACCTGGCGCGCTACGACGACCTGGTCACCGGCAAGGACGAGCCGATCGACGTGAGCGGGGTCGACGTCTCGATGGACGGCATCGAACTGCAGGACCGCGAGTTCGTCGCCGCCATCCGCGAGGGCCGGGAGCCGAACTCCTCCATCGCCCAGGTGATGTCCTGCTACCGGACGCTGGCGGCCCTCGAGGAGCAGCTCAACGCCGCCCCGGCCTCGTGACGCGGCGCCGACGGCGGGGCCGGGCCGTACCCGGCGTCGGATCGGGCCGTCCGAGGTTCCGGTGGGCGGCCTGCGCTGCGTGAACCTCAGCCATGCCCAGGTGTTCACCGGTACTGCATCTAGGCATCTTCAACGGTGGTCCACGGCGAGAGCCCGATCGCCGCGCCGCGTGGGCCCGGGCTGCCACCCGGGCCAACCGCTCCACCGACGGCGGCTACACCTGGCAGGGCTGGAACCACAGCACCGGCGGCCCCTCGCCCTCCGACGCCGCCCCGTCGATCGAAGGCGCGCCCGGGGGAGAGGTCTTCGCCAGTATCTCGTGGGGGAACGACACCGCTCCCTTCTCACGGCACATGGTCGTCAACAAGCGCGTCCTGTGACCATCCTCCGCTGCGCGATGGTGCCGTTTGGCGGGGCGCCAGGTGATCGAGGGGCAAGAGGCTGTGGACGCGGTCGAAAAGGTCAGCACGGGCTCCGTGGCCGAGTTCAAGCACGTCCCGAAGGACGACGTCGTCATCGAGCGCGCTGTGCTCATCGACTAACCATTCAGCGTGTGACCGCAGGCGCCACGGCGCCGGCACAACACCGCACCAGGACCGCCCGGGGCTGCCACCCCGGGCGGTCCTGCGTTGAGGACCGGCAGCCGAGAAGCGTCACGGACACCTACGCGACGCATAGCGCCAGGTCAGCCACGGATCCGCGACTTCGACCAGATGGTTCCCGGCGAGTCCCTTCAGTCCCTGACCAGCGAGAACACCACCCTCAAACAGCGCGTCCAGGAGCTCACCCGCGAGCATCGCACCCTGCAGGAACGCCTCGAAGGCGCCCGCTCCAATCTCCGCTTCGCCGAAAAGCGCATCGCCGCGCTCGAAGCCGAACCCCTTGAACAGGCAGCTGTCCGTTTCGGACCATCGGCGCTCATCAGGTGTGGTCCCAAAGTGGCCCCCAGGCCGAGCGCCCCGCCACAGCTACTGCCCGTGATCGAGACCTGTCGGCCCTTCAGTAAGCAGCGTCGCGCCTGCCCGACCACCCCTGCGTCGATGCCGTCAGCCGGCTCACCGGGCTGGTGCCTGCGGGCGGATCACGGTCGACTGGCCTCGATGCGCTGCGGTCCGTCGTCGGCCGCCGAACGGGCGGCCGACGACGGGTTGTCAGGGGCCGTCGCTCAGCAGGTGAGCTGGGCGTTCGCCCAGTCGGCGTGGTCGTAGGCGTTGCCGTCGCGGTCGTCGGTGACCCGAAGTTCGAGTGTCAGGGCACCGCCGGTGGCGACCGTCAGGCGGGTCGCGGGGCCATAGGTCTTGAGTGCGCTGTAGCCGAGCAGCCGCCCGTCGCCGTACACGGCGAACCGCACGCTGCCGTGGTTGGCGCGCACCTCGGAGTCGATGCCGACATCGGCCGAGAACTGGCTGCAGGTGCCGCCGAGCCACAGGTGGACGGCGGAGTCGGCGTGGGCGCCGAGGCCCTTGGCGTACGTGGTGGAGCCGATCTTCAGGGTGCGCCCGTCCCCGGCGGCCTGTTCTCCGTTGGAGCGGTCGCGCTCGACCGGGCCCCAGCCGTTGCCGGACGCGAGCCAGGTGAGGTCGCTCACCTGGTAGGTGCCGGCCGGGCGGGCGGCGGCGGTCGTGCCGGCCCGGTGGATCCGGTACATCACCACGCCGTGGCTGGGGACGCTCGCCGAGACGGCGCCGGTGCTGGTCGAGTCTGTGCCGGCCCACAGGTCGCGCAGGGTGTACATGTCGGAGCCGCCGAGGCCGAGCTCGGCGGCGCTGGTGGTGATGGTCGCGGTGGCGGCGGAGCGGTTGAACAGGACGGCCGTCACCGACCCGTCGGACATCGGCTTCGCCCACACCTGGAGGCCGCCGCCGAGGTCGCGCATCCGGCGGCCCTGGGAGCCGCCCCAGTCCTGGTCGACCGCGAGGACCTCGGGGTTGGTGAGGATCGCCTTGGTGGCGGGGTCGAGGGTGCGCAGGTCGTTGCCGAGGATCAGCGGGCTGTTCAGCAGTGACCAGAGGCTGAAGTGGGCGCGGGACTCGGTGTCGGTCAGACCGCCGTTGCCGACTTCCAGCATGTCCATGTCGTTCCAGGCGTTCGGCCCGGAGTACGGCTCCAGCCCTGCCTGGGCGTCCAGGATGTCGACGACGCCCATCGGCGTGGACTGCGAGCCGTTGGACCAGAAGTTGCCGATGTCCTCGGTGGTGCGCCAGGACGTCCCGCCGGAAGCCGGGCCGTACGTCGACCACGGGGCGTCCTTGCCCCAGCTGCACAGCATGTAGACGATCGGTCGGCCGGTCGCCTTCAGCGCGTCGCCCATCGCTTTGAAGCGGTCCAGGTAGGGCCGGTTGCCGCTGTTGCAGTTGTCGTACTTCAGCAGGTCGATGCCCCAGCCGGCGAACTGCCGCGCGTCGGCCGCCTCGTGGTCGAGGCTGCCCGGGTAGGCGCCCATGCAGGTGGCGGTGCCGGCCGACTCGTAGATGCCGATCTTCAGGCCCTTGGCGTGGAC
>NZ_JZWY01001074.1:0-2181 GCF_000966955.1 Streptomyces sp. NRRL S-495 | reverse complement strand
CGTCGAGGTTGACGTACTGGTAGCCGGCCCGGTCCAGCCCGTTGGCGACCAATGCGTCGGCGGTCTCCCGGATCAGGGTCTCGTTGATGTTGCAGCCGAACTTGTTCCAGCTGTTCCAACCCATCGGCGGGGTCAGCACCGGAGTGACCGGAACCGCCGCCGCGGTCGCGGGCGGGGACGCGGCCACGGCCGGGGTCGCCGCGGTGACCGCGGCGAGCAGCAGGGGAAGGGCCGCCAGCGCGCGGGTCAGGGACCGTCGGCGGCGGGCCGGGACGGTTCGTGTCGTCGTCACCGCAGGTTCTCGCTTTCTCTTGCTCGGAGGTGGTGAGGAGCAGGACCGGCCCCGGCCGACCGCGCGGAGGTGCGGTCGGCCGGGGCCGGCGGAGGGGCGCGTCAGGCGGGCAGGTTCCACTTCTGGTTGGGGCCGCCGTCGCAGTCCCAGACGTCGAGCCGGGTGCCGTTGGCGGTGTCGAAGGCGGGGTCGTCCAGGCAGCGTCCGGACTGGAGACCCTTCAGGGTGCCGTCCGGCTGGGGCGACCACTGCTGGTTGGCGCCGCCGTTGCAGTCCCAGAGCTCGACGGGTGAGCCGTTGGCCGTGGCCTGGCCGGTGACGTCCAGGCACTTGCCGTTGTGCGTGAGGTTGCCGCCGTCGAGGGTCCAGACCTGGGAGGAGCCGCCGGTGCAGTCCCACAGCTGGACCCGGGCGCCGTTCAGGCTGGAGTCCTGGTCGACGTCCACGCACTTGCCGGCGGCAGCCCCCGAGGTGATGGGGCCGGTGGGCAGCGGGGTCGCTGTGCCCGGGGTGAGGGCGAAGTTGTCGAACTGCTGGGTCCGGTAGCCTCCGCTGCCCAGGCCGAGGCCCGCCAGGCCGGTGGAGAACGAGGCGTCGGTGGCCCGGCCGACCTCCTGACCGCCGACGCTCGCGATCAGGGTCGAGCCCTGCAGGGTGAACGCGAGGCCGGTCCAGCTGTTCAGGCCGGGGGCCGTGGTGGTCCCGGTGGCGAGGGTGGTGAAGTTCCAGCTGGTGTCGCTCTTGAGGATCGACCACGTGCCGGTGTCGGAGAGCCGCAGGTGGTAGGCGTTGAGGCCGTTGTTGTTGTGGCCCTGCTGGCCGATCCGGCCGAGCAGTTCGACGCTGCCGGGCTGCTCGAACATGACGTCCGAGGCCACGGTGTAGTTCTGCCAGCCGCGCTCACCCATGATCGTGTACGGGGAGTTGAACGGCTCGTCGGTCCAGCGCATCGGCACGGTGGGCGCCATCTGCCGCAGGCAGGTCCCGGTCCGGCCGCCGCCGCAGGCCACCGCCTTGAAGGCGCCGTTCATGTCGGCGAAGTACTGCGGCGAGGTGGTCGCCGCGGGCGTCTCGAAGGTGTCCGCGTACGGGAGCGACAGCGAGCCGGCCGGCGGGGAGACCGCGGTGCCCTTGCCCTGGCCGGTGGTGGTGGTCACGGTGTAGACGTAACCGGGCTGCAGCGTCAGGGAGTAGCGGCCGCCGCCGGTGACGGCCGGGTCCGCCTGCTGGACGAACCAGTCGCTGCTGCTGTTGGAGCGCACGTCGGTCGCCCAAACGTGGACCCGGCCGGTGGGCAGGCCGCCGGTGACGCTGAAGTTCACGGTCTGCGCCGCGGTGGCGTCCATGGTCTCGATGACGGTGGAGTACGCCTTGTTGTCGGCCGACTGCAGGGTCGCGTAGCTGCCGTTGGTGCGCTTGTTGCCGAGGTAGTTGCTGGCGGTGTCGATGTAGTGCCAGCCGGGCTTGGTGAACTGGGTGGTCTGTGCGGTGACCCAGGCGGTCTTGCCGACGGTGTAGTTGCCGGACCACGGCTGGTTGGCGAGCGCCATGCCGTCGGTGGAGAACTCGAGGTTGCCGTAGAGCGCGGCGACGACCGGCCAGTTGACGAAGGCGGTGAACCGGGAGTCGATGTATCCGCGGTTGATGCCGCGGGCCACCGAGCTCGCACCGGTCTGGTAGTCCTCGGAGCCGTTCTCGCTCGCCCAGATCGGCTTGCCGAGGGTCTGGGCCTTGTCGATCGAGGCGGAGTCCGCGGCGGGCTTGCAGTTGCTGAAGTCGCTGTTGTAGCCGCAGGGGTAGTGCACCCCGACGACGTCGACGGCGTTGCGGAAGGCGGCGTCGTTGGTCATCTGGTCGACGACCCGGTAGCCGAACTGGTCGGGGGCGAC
>NZ_JZWY01001073.1:0-1992 GCF_000966955.1 Streptomyces sp. NRRL S-495 | reverse complement strand
AACTGGGCGGGGGCGACGCCCTTCCCCGAGCCGTAGCCGCCGGCGACGAGCCTGTTCTTCAGGCCCACGTACCACTGGGGGTCGGCGTCGTGCTCGTTCCAGCCGCCGAGGTAGTCGATGGTGAGGTGGTGCTGCCGGGCGCAGCCGAGCCACGAGAGCAGGTAGTCGTGCATCTTCGGGGTGTAGACGGTGTTGCTGGTGGTGCTGTTGTCGTTCACCCAGCCGGGTGCGCCCCAGGACAGCGCGGCCAGCTTGATGTCGGGATTGCGGGCCTTGGCCTGCTCCATCATGGTCCACTCGTAGCCCTGGTTGCAGTCCACGGTGTCGGCGGTGTGCATGTGGCTGGCCTCGGCGCCGTCGGTGGAGTTGGTGTCCCCGCCGATCTCCACCTTGAGGATCTGGAGCGAGGCGCCGTAGCCGGGCTTGAACAGGTAGTCCAGCACCTGGCTGCGCTGCGGTTCGGGGTAGTCCGCCAGCAGTCGGGAGTTGCCGCCGCCGCCGGAGATCGCTCCGATGCCGTCGAAGACCCGCCCCGGCTTGGTGCCGTCGATGGTGATCGTCGTCGAGGCGGCGGCCTGCGCGGGGGTGGTCGCCGCCGCGCCGGTGAGTGTGGCGACCGTCAGGGCTAGGGCGGCGAGCAGGGTGGTGGGTGGGCGTGATCGCCAGGTCATTCCAGCTCCTCGTGGGGTGGTGGGGGATCCGTGCGGCTCGGACGGACCGTCCGAGGGTCGTGGGTGCGGGCGGTCGCAGCCGGCGCGCTTTCGCACGGCGTGGTGCGGGCCATCGGGGCGACGCGGCTCGGAGCCCGAGGGCGGCGGGTCAGGCGGAGAGGCCGACGGCGCGTACGCCCTGGACGTTCTCGTCGATGCAGCCCCAGACCACCCAGTGCTTCACGCCCGGGTTGGCGGTGACGGTCGCGGCATCTTGTCCTGGGCGTCTACGCGAGACCGGTCGGCATCAGGACGGCGGGTGCCGTACTACGGGGTCGTGGTCCACTGCTGGCTGGTCCGGCCTGTGGTGCAGGTCCACTGGACGGCGAGGGCCCCGTCGGCGGTCGAACTGCCGCTGACGTCGAGGCACTTGCCGCTGTTGGCGGACACCAGCTGCATCGTTGCGCCGCCGGCCGGCGGGACGAGCGTCCACTCCTGGTTGGCCTTGCCGCTGCCGCAGGTCCACTGCAGGACCTGCGCGCCGTCGGCGGTCGAGCTGCCGCTGACGTCGAGGCACTTGCCGCTGCTGGTGTTGGTGAGGGGCGTGGTGGCGGGTCCGGCGAGCGGGGTCACGCCGAAGTGGGTGAAGTCGGCGTGCTGGAAGCCGCCGACGGCCAGTCCGCTCTGGCCGATCGCGTGGCCGGCGTGGGTGAGCGAGGCGACCTGGACGTGGTCGACGAAGGCGGTGATCGACTGGCCCTGCATCGCCAGCGAGACGTTGTGCCAGGTCCCGGCGCCCGCGGCGGGGTAGCTGCCGGCGGCCAGGACGGTGTCGGTCCCCGAGCGGTCCTCGCTGGACAGTCGCCATGAACCGCCGTCGTCGATCCTCAGGTGGTAGGCGGAACGGTCGTGGTCGGCGTGGTCGATCCGGCCCAGCAGCTCGGCGGAGCTGCCCGCCTCCTCCAACAGCACGTCGGTGGAGACCTGGTAGTTGCTCCACGACGGGTCGCCCAGCAGGGTGGCGGGGGTGTAGTTCATGTCGGTGTGCCAGGGGTGGGCGGGCGCCGTGATCACCTGGCGCAGGCACATCGGGGTGTCGGTGCCCGCCGGGCAGGGCGCGGTCTCGAAGGCCCCGGCCCAGTCGTGGAAGTACCGGGCGGCGGCCCGGGCCGGGTATCCGCTCAGGTCGGCCTGGTACGGCAGCGGGAAGCTCTTCGCGGGCGGCGCGACAGCAGTGCCCTTGCCCTGGCCGGTGGTGGTGGTCACGGTGTAGAGGTGGCCGGGCTGCACGGTCAGCGAGTAGCCGCCGTTTCGCGGCACGATGTCCTGGGTGTGGACGAAC
>NZ_JZWY01001072.1:0-2287 GCF_000966955.1 Streptomyces sp. NRRL S-495 | reverse complement strand
TGTCCTGGGTGTGGACGAACCACCGAGCGGGGTCGGTGGCGTTCATGTCGGTGTCCCACACGTGCACCGGCCCGGTGGACAGCCCGCCGGCGACGCTGAGCGCGATCGTCTTCGCGGCCGAGGCGTCGGTGGTCTCGATGACCGTGCTGTAGTCCTCGCCGGACCTCAGGGTGACGTAACTCCCGCTGTGCCGGTCGCCGTTGGTCCCGGTGCCGGACAGGTAGCCGCTGGCCGTGTCCAGGTAGCGCCAGCCAGGCTTGGTGAACTGTGCGGTGTGTGCCATCACCCAGATGTCGCGGCCCACGGTGTAGTTGCCCGACCAGGGCTGGTCGGCGGCCATCAGGCCGGCCCCGGCGAACGGAAGGTTCGAGGGCCAGGAGCCGACCAGCGCCCACTTGATGTCCGACGTGATCCTGGCGTCGATGTACTGGCGGTTGAGGTTGCGGGCCAGCGCCGGAGGGTTGGCGCCGTCGCTGTCGTTGTCGTCCTCGGCCACCCACAGCGGGTTGCCCAGCGCGGTCGCGGTGCTGCTGCCCGGGCAGGCGGTGTACACCGGGGTCGAGTTCCAACACACGCCGTGCAGGCCCACGACCGCGACCGCCCGGTTGAAGGCGCTGTCCGTGGCCAGGTCCGAGGCGATCGTCCAGTTCGGGTCGTTGCTGTCGGAGGCCACCAACAGGGTGTCGGCGTGGCCGCTGGTGTCCAGGGCGGTGCGCAGGTTCTCGAACCAGGCCTTGTCGTAGCCGTTCTCGTTCCAGCCGCCGAGGTAGCCGACGTTCAGTCCGTGGCTCTGTGCGCAGCCCAGCCAGGACTTGAGGTAGGTGATGTTGTCCTGGGACCAGATGCCGCCGTTCAACCAGCCCGGCGCTGCCCACTCCAGGCCGTAGAACGCGATGTCGGGGTTGCGTGCCTTGGCCTGCTCCATCAGCCACCACTCGTAGCCGCGGTTGCAGTCGACCTCGGTGGGGGTGCGCATGTGGCTCGGTTCGGGTCCGTCGGAGGAGTTCGCGTCGCCGCCGATCTCCACCTTCAGCATCTGCAGCGAAGCTCCGTAGCCGGGCTTGAACAGGTAGTCCAGCACCTGAGTGCGCTGCGGCTCGGGGTAGTCGACCAGGAGCCGGGAGGTGGCCCCGCCGCCACTGATCGCGCCAACTCCGTCGAAGACACGCCCGCTTGACGCGCCGTCGATGGTGATCCGTTGCGTTGGAGCGGCGACCGCGGGCGAACTCGGGATCGCGGTGAAGGTGGCGGCGAGAGCGACCGCCGGGGTTGCGAGCATGGTTAACACGCTGCGGAAATTGATAGGAGGCCTGCGCACGTAACGCTCCAAGGGCGCGACTGGAGGACCCGGCGGCCCATCTGGCGCCGGGGGGTGCGAAGTTCAATGATGCTCAATATGGAACGCTTTCGCGCACAAGTCAACAATTATCGACAGCATCAGCTGCTCGAATTGTCGAGCTGCGGACTCGCGATGCCCCTCTTGGACAGTGCTTATGACTCTGCGTCAGACTGCCAGAGGTCGGATGTTTATAAGTGCGCGGACATGAGGCCGGTTCGGCTGGTGATCGACGACGGGGCTCGAATGCCGCGCTCACGTCGAGGAGGCAGCGCGTTCTCCTGGGGCCCGCACGGCGGCGGCGAGGTCGGGGAGGCCGCAGGAGGGCCGCTCCTGCAGTGATCTGCGTCGGGCCGTCTCAACGCCCGCCGACCGAATGCTCACTGCGGCAACATGGCCGCCGCGCTTCGTTCGCCGAATGCTGCGACGAGGAGCGAGCGGAACGCGAACGCAGCCACCGCCCGGACATGTCAGTCCTCAGCCAGGGCGAGCTGGGGTGCTCGGAACAGGACCGGGCTCGGCCCTGTGGTCAAGGCCGCCGGCGATGCCACCGTGCTGATCGACTTCACCCGCATCGACGTGGAGGGCGACGGCGTGATCAGCCTTGCCGACGGTCACCCGGGTCGCCCCGGATCCCTGGTCGAGGGCTACGGGTGCCGAATCTCCGGGGCCCCTCTGCGCCCCCCTCGACGACCTGAAGCCCCTTCAGGTCGTCGACAATATCGCTCTCGCCTCGGCGCGCGCCGGGCCGCGGGGGCTCGCTTCGGGGCTGCGACATCGGAGAGCGGGCGCGTTAGACCGTGTCCTATGTGGTGATGCGGGCCAGGCGTTTGTAGCAGCACAGGATGGCGGCGAGGCCGAGAAGGGCCAGGTAGTTGCGGGGGTCGCGTTCGTAGCGGTGGTTGAGCCGCCGGTAGCCGGTGAGCCACGACATGGTCCGTTCGATGACCC
>NZ_JZWY01001071.1:0-903 GCF_000966955.1 Streptomyces sp. NRRL S-495 | reverse complement strand
CCATCGTGTTGACGGTGTTCTTGAGTTCGAGGAGTTCGCCGCGCGCGTCGACCTCGATCTTCTGGGTGAGGTCGCCCCGCGCCACCGCCGTGGTCACCTGGGCGATGTTGCGCAGCTGATGGGTGAGGTCGCCGGCCATCGCGTTGACCGCGTCCGTGAGGTCGAGCCACGTCCCGGCCGCGCCGGGGACGTGCGCTTGGCCGCCGAGCCGGCCCTCGGAGCCGACCTCCCGCGCCACCCGGGTCACCTCCGAGGTCACCCGGGCGAGCTGCTCGACCATGCCGTTGAAGACGGTGGCGATCTCCCCCGGCACACCCGGCAGGTCGGACCCGAGCCGGGTGCGGAAGTCGCCGTCCCGGACCGCCGTCAGCCCGGCGAGCAGCTGCCGCAGGACCTGGTCCGGCTGCTCGGGCCGGTCGGGCTGCTCGGGCCCGTCCGCACGGCCCGTACGGCCCGTTCGGCCCGCCGCGGTGTCGGGCGCTCGGTGTTCGTCCATCCGTCCACCGTCCGGATCGACCGCGCGGCCGGACCGCTCCACGGCGGCTCCGACCGGTGGGAGCGGCGGCGCCGCCCCGCCTCCCACTGTGCCACCGTCCCGCCGCCGGTGACAGACGGGGCGGCCGGGACAGGATCGGCATCCGGGGCCCGGGACCGTTTTGCCCCCGCGCCGCCGGGTAGGCGCCACCTGGCCAGGGACGCGGCCGACGGAAGGAGCGCCGCCATGCCCCGAGGATCGAGCCCCAAGCGGGAGCGCCAGTACGAGCACATCAAGGAGAGCGCGCTGGAGCGCGGCGAGAGCGAGGACCGCGCCGAGGAGATCGCCGCCCGGACCGTCAACAAGGAACGCGCCCGGCACGGCGAGTCCAGGACCGCCAGTCGCAGCTCCATCCACGACATCTCCTC
>NZ_JZWY01001070.1:0-5961 GCF_000966955.1 Streptomyces sp. NRRL S-495 | reverse complement strand
ATCCACGACATCTCCTCCGGCCGCAGGGGCGGGCAGCGCTCGCACCGGGGCGCGGGCGGACCCACCTACGACCAGCTGTACAACGAGGCCAGGCAGCGCAACGTCGAGGGCCGCTCGAAGATGAACAAGAGCGAGCTGGCCCGGGCGCTCGGCCGCTGATGCCGCCGGGCCGTCCAGGTGGGTTCCCCCGTCCGGCCGGGTCCGCCCGCACCGCGGCGGCCCGGGTACGACCCCGGAAAGCCCCGTACGCCCCCGGAAAGGAGGCGCGGCCGTCATGACCGTCCCGCCACCCGTCCATCCGGACACCGAACCGTTCCCGCACCCCGACCCCGCACCCCGGCCGCTGCCGGACCCGGCGCCGCCGCCCGTACCGCCCTTCCCGCCGCCCGACCCCGACCCGGGCCCGCCCGCCGTGCCCGAGCCGGGTCCGCCGACGGAGCCCCGGCCGATCGGCGGCTGAGGCGGCCCCGAAAGCACGGTGCCCGAACCGCTCCCGGCGGTTCGGGCACCTCGTTTCGGAGACGGTGCTCCCGCGGTTCAGAGGCCGTGCGCCAGGGGGGACGACACCTCCAGCCAGACCGCCTTTCCACCGACCTCGGGCCGCGAGCCCCAGGCGCGGGCGAGCCGGTCCACCACGCGCAGGCCGTGGCCGCCCGGCTGCCCCGGGTCGGCGAACGGGCGCAGCTCCGGCGGGACCGGGCTGGTGTCGCTGACCTCGACCCGCAGTCGGACGGTGTCCCAGCGCAGCCGCAGCTCGCGCGGCCCGCCGGGGGCGTGCAGACAGGCGTTGGTGACCAGCTCGGAGACCATCAGCAGGACGTCCTCGAAGACGGCCACCTGCTCGTCGTCGGGCCGGCCGTCGCCGTCGACCGCCAGCCAGTGCCAGTCGAGCAGCGCCTGACGGCTGAAGTCCCGGCACTGCTGCACGGCGCCCTCGCTGCTGCTCAGCGACAGTCGCCGGGTCCGGTCCCGATCCGGTGCGGCAGCGGTTCCCGGGTGGTTCATCACGGTCCCCCAGGTCCAGCCGGTGCCGTGGGTCCCGGGTCGTCGGGACCGCCGGGGCCGCTCGGACTGCCTGGGCCGCTCGTACTGCCTGGGTCGCTCGTACTGCCTGGGTCGCTCGGACCGTCGGCCCCGGCCCGGCCGCCGTCCTCGGCCAGCGCGAGGCCGACGCTGGGGTGGATCCGCAGGACGGCGTCCGCCCCGGTGACCGCGAACAGCCGGACGACGGAGGGGCGCGGCGCGGCGATCTCCAACCGGACGCCGGCCAGTTCCGCGTCCTGCCGGGCCCGCAGCAGGATGTTCACGCCGGTCGAGTCGCAGAAGCTGAGTTCGGCGAGGTCCACCAGGATCCGGGCCAGGCCGTCCTCCGGCAGCCCGGACAGGGCCGTGCGCAGCCCGTCCGCCGAGTCGTGGTCGAGCTCTCCCCCGACGGACACGATCCGCACCGTCCCGGTGCGCCGCACCTCGATGCGCAGTTCCCCCGGGCGGTGCTCGCCCGGCGCGCCCGTGTCCCGCTCGTCCCCCGTGTCCCCGGCGCCCCCGGCGGACAGATGCATGGCTGGCTCCCGGTCCGGTCGGAACGGCCTCGTGCCGTCCGGACCATGATGCCGCGCGGCGGGTCGGACCGCGCGGACGGCGGGCACCGGCCGGTCGACCGCCGGGCAGGGCGGCCCCGGCGGTGGCCGGGTCGTCGCGTCCATGCCCGGCGTTTGCCCGGGCCCGGTGCGGCTACACGCGGAATGAACCCCGGAGGAGCGCGACCGACGTCGACGCACCCGACGGAGGCCACCGCCCGGGACGGAGGTGGGCCGGATGCCATCGGGGACGACCGGGCGGGGCGACACCGCCTCCGTCCGCACGGGACGGCGGGAGTCGGCGGACGAACGCGCCGACCGCCGGTGGAGCGACCTGCTCCAGGAGGTCCGGGTCGCGCAGACCGGCTCGCAGATCCTGTTCGGGCACTCACCTTCGCGGCCGCGCTCCTGCTGTTGCTGCGGGTGGCCGTCGGCGGCGCCGCAGCCGCCTGGATCGCGGGCGCGGTGATGGCCTGGTTCGCGGCCACCTGGCTGCTCGTTCCCGCGCTCCACCTGCGCCGCCGCAGCGACCGCGAGGGCGGTGCACGCGAGGGCGACGGGGGCGGCGCGCGGGACCGCGACGGGGACCGCGGCAACGGCGACGGCGGGGACCGAAGTCCTGCCGACCGCCAGCGGCCTCCGTCCGGCTGACGCATGGACCGGGTCGGAGCGGGCAGACGCCGCTCGGGTGGGCAACCCGCCCGCCCAGCGAAGGGAGGCAGAACCCATGGCCACCGACGACAAGATCCGCAATATGGCCGAGAAGGCCCGTGGCAAGGCCAAGGAGGTCACCGGAAAGGCGACGGGCGACCGGACGATGGAAGCCGAGGGGCGCGGCACCCAGATGAAGAGCGACCTCAAGCAGGCCGCCGAGAAGGTCAAGGACGCGGGCAAGGACATGGGCAAGCACTGACCCCCGCGGACGACGGAGCGAAGCGCCCGGCGCCGGCCGGGCCGCCGGACCGATGACCGGTCCCACCACGTCGTGCGGCCCCGGTGCCAGGTCTGGCACCGGGGCCGCACGACCGTGCGCGGGTCAGCCCGCCGGGTCCTCCGGCGTCGGCCAGGTGATCACCGAGAAGGCTCCGCCCTGCGGGTCGGCGAGGACGGCCAGCCGGTTGGCGGCCATGTCGAAGGCCGGGGTGAGGACGGTGCCGCCCGCGCGGACGACGGCCGCCTGGATCTCGTCGACGTCGTCCACGTTGAAGTACGGCTGCCAGTGCGGCGGGACGCCCGGCGGGAAGGTGGACAGGTCCATCATCCCGCCGACCGCGCGACCGTTGACCTTGAACTCGATGTACCCCTCGGCGCCCGGCGCCTCGGAGCGGCCGGTGGTGACCGGCAGCACGGCGGAGTAGAAGGCGGCGGCCGCCGAGCGGTCACGGGTGGCGAGCTCGTTCCAGATCAGCGCGCCGTGCTCGTTGACGATGCCCGCACCGTCGAAGGTCCCGGGCTGCCAGAGGCCGACGACGGCCCCGGTCGGGTCCGCGATCACGGCCATCCGCCCGAGGTCCATGACGTCCATCGGCCCCGCCACCACCGAGCCGCCGGCGTCGGTGACCGTCTTGAGGGCGGCGTCGAGGGAGTCCGTGGACAGGTACGTGGTCCACACCGTCGGCGGCATCGGGTCGGGGACGGTGCCGTCCGGGTTCATCGCCTTCATGATCCCGGCGACCGGCTTGCCCTTCAGGGTGCAGACCGAGTACCCGCCCTGTTCGGCGGGCCCGATCTCGCCCTGCCAGCCGAACACCTCGCCGTAGAAGTCGAGGGCCGCCTGCTGGTCGGGCACCATCAGGTCGATCCAGCACGGGGTGCCGGGCTTGTAGGGGCCGTTCATGTCGGGCACGGATGCCTCCGGGAGCGCGTTCGGCGGGGACGGACGGGCGGTTCCGTACCCGGGTTCCGGCACCCGGAATCGGGCCGCAGGAGTGACGCCCGCTCCCGGGGACCGGGACGCGGGCGCGCAGCGGGACCCGTGGCGGGACCCGTGGCGGGCGGATCAGTCGGCCGGGTCGTCGTCGGGTGCGTCCGGGTCGCCGTACTCGGCCCGCCACTCGCGCGCCCGGGCGTTGTGCCAGTCCACGCCCTGCTGCGCCTGCTGCTCGGAGAGGCCGCTGAGCGCGGCGACCTCGCTCAACGGCACCGGGTCGTCGTGCTCGGCGAGGACGCGGCAGACCTTGGCCGCCCACTGCTCCTCCGGGACGAACGGGCGGTCGCGGTAGACCCCGACCAGCACGGCGAGGTGCTCGGCCGAGCAGGCGGTGACGACCCGCTCGCCGTCGAGCCGCGGGTCCGAGTCGTGAACGACGGAGGAGTCCGGGACCAGCGCGCCGAGCAGGTCCTCGACCAGGACGACCCGGCCGCAGTGGTCACAGAGGTCGTACGCCGACGCGTCGCCCGCGTCGGCGCCACCGTCCGTCGGGGGTTCGTAGCGCTCCATCCCCGACGCCTACCCGATGGGCGGCGGGACAACCGCCCACGGCCCGGCGCCGGTTCGTCACCGGTCGCGCCGACGGTCCCGCGCCACGGCCCGGGGCGGTCCCGCGGCACGGCCGGGACGGGCTCTCCCGGTCGCCCACGCGCGCGTGCCCGCGACGGCCCGTCGGCAATCCTCGACGCCGCGGAACCGTCCCAGTGGGTGCCACCCGGTGGCCGACCGGCGCGGCCCGGGATTCCATGGGGAGGGCCCGAACCCCTGCTCAGGGAGGCAGTTGTGTACGAGATGTGGGCCGAGACCGACCCGGCGGTGGACCCGTCGGGTCTGATGTGGCACGTGGTGTCGAAGGACGACGCGTCGACGGCGCTCTGCGGGCAGTTGCTGGAACTGTCCCGCCGAGTGGTCCCGAACGGCTTGGGGGCACCCGTCGGGGCGCCCGACCGCTACTGCGATCCGTGCCTGGTCACGGTGCGCGAGACGATGGCCTCCGCCGACCACTGAGCGGTGGCCCGCTCCCCGGCGCGGCGACAGCGCGGCCGTGTGCGGCACCGCGCGGCCCGCTCCCCCGTCACGGTGGCAGGCCGTCGTGGACGGGGAGCGCCTCGGTGGCACCGGTGAGTTCGAGCACACGCCGGACGATCGGCCGGGGGCGGGCCAGCTCGATCCGGCTGCCGCGCTCCCGGGCGCGGACGGCGGCGTCGAGCAGTTCCGACAGGCCGGTGGAGTCGCAGAACGCGAGGTCACCGCAGTCGATCAGGACGACCGTGCCGGGGGCGGCGAGCGCGCCCTCGAGAGCCTCGCTCAGCACGGCGACGGAGTCCAGGTCGAGTTCCCCCCGCAGCACGAGGAGGGTGCCCCCGGCCCACGGCCGGGCGCCTGCGGTGAGGCCGACCGGCCCGTCCGGGGCGGCCGTGGTGCCGGCGGCGGGTCGGGGCGGGCGGCGGGACATGGCGGTGCTCCTGTTCCTGCGCGGTACCTGCGCGGAGGTCCGGTGACCGGACGCCGCGCGACGTCAGGTCGACGGCCCCCCACAGTGCGGCTAACCACTGTGGGGGGCCGGAAACACGAGGAGGGCGTCGGATGTCGGGGCGGGGTGGGATGCTCCGCGGAGTCAGCCGGAACCCTGGTCCGGGCGGGTCGCGGGGTCGGGCGGGTCGTCGCTCCAACCGGCCGCGTCGCGGTCGTCCAGCTCTTCCCGGAGGTGGGCCAGGGTGGCGGAGAGCAGCCGGGACACGTGCATCTGCGAGACGCCGATCCGGTCGGCGATCTCCGACTGCGTCCGGTCCTCCCAGAACCGCAGTTCGAGCACCATCTGCTCGCGCTTCGGCAGCCGCCCGAGCAGGGGGCGGACGGCGGTGCGGAACTCGGCCAGCTCGATGCCCGGGTCGCAGGATCCGAGCCGGTCCAGCAGTGCGCTGCCGGACTCGTCGGTGTCCTCCTCGCGCAGCGCGTCGAGGGAGTCCGAGCGGTGGATCCGGACGGCGATCAGCCCCTCGGCGACCTCCTCCATGCTGAGGTCGAGCGCCTCCGCGATCTCCTCGGGGTGCGGCAGCCGACCGAGCTCCTGCTCCAGCCGGTCCGAGCCGCGCGCCACCGCGAGGTAGCACTCCTGCATCCGTCGCGGCACCCGGACCGGCCAGGAGGTGTCCCGGAAGAACCGCTTGATCTCACCGGCGATGGTGGGGATGGCGTAGGTGACGAACTCGACGCCACGCCCCGGGTCGTAGCCGTCGACCGCCTTGATCAGGCCGACGGTGCCGATCTGGAGGATGTCGTCCATCTCCCCGGGGCGGTGACGGAAGCGGGCGGCGACGAACCGCACCAGCGGCATGTTGAGTTCGATGACGGTGCCGCGCACGTAGCTGTAGGCGTGGGACTCGCGTGCCAGCCCGGCGAGGCGGTCGAAGAGCGCGTCGCTGAGTTCGCGCGCCTCGGTCTTGCCCATGG
>NZ_JZWY01001069.1:0-6188 GCF_000966955.1 Streptomyces sp. NRRL S-495 | reverse complement strand
CCACTCCGCCGACGGCGGCCGCGGCGGCGCCGAAGCCGCCCACGCCGATCCAGACCAGCACCCCGCCGGGCAGCAGCGCACGCAGCCCGTGGTTGATCTCGGACAGCTCCAGGCACGCGGCCGTGCACCGGTCGCACTCCTTGAGGTGCCGGCCGACCTCCGCCGAGGCGCGCTTGCGCAGCGAGCCGCGCGCGTACGCGCCGAGCCGGTTGGCGTACGCCTCGCAGTCCCGGTCCTGGCTGCCCGAGACATGCGCCTGGAGGAAGCCGGCGGCGAGCCGGTCGCGCGCCCGGTGGGCCTGGACGGCGGTCGCGTTGGCGGTCTTGCCGAGCATCACCGCGACGGTCTTGGGAGACTCCCGCTCGACCTCGGTGTGCCAGAGCACCATCCGGTCGTCCTCGGGCAGTTCGGCGTAGGCCTGCATCACCATGCGCTGGTCGGCCAGCGCCATCGCCCAGGCGTCGGCGCCCGGGTCGGCCAGATCGAGGTCCACCACGGCGGCCGAGGTCTGCGCGAACACGCTGAAGTCGTCCACGAGTTGCTCGCGCCGCTCGCTGCGGGTCCAGGCCGCCGCGACGTTCCGGACCGCGGTCAGCAGATAGGCGCGGACGGCGAACTCCGGCCCCTTGCCCGCCCGCAGCGCCTGGAGGGTGCGGGCGAACACCTCGCCCGCCAGATCCTCGGCGGTGAAGCTGTCCCGGCAGCAGGTCCGGGCGTAGCGGCGCACCGAATCCACGTGCCGGCGGTAGATCTCCTCGTAGGCGGTGTCGTCGCCGGCCCGGACGAGCGCGGTCAACTCCGCGTCGGAGGGCGGTCGTTCACCGTCGACGGGATCGGCCGGCGCCGGCACGGTGGGACGCACCGGGGCCCCGGTGCCGACGAAGGCCTCCGGGATGACGCCGCCGCGCCCGGCACCGGCCTGCCCGGGGACCCGGCCCTGGGGGAGCGCCGCGGCGGAGGCGGAGAGGGTCTCGCGGCCCGGCATCCCGGCCTGGTCCGGCACCTGGCCCGCCGGCACCGGCCCGGGGGCAGCCCCCGACCCGCCGCCGGGTGCCCCCGGGCCGACGGCCGGACCGTCAGGTCCCCGGTCGGACCCGCCCCCGGCGGACCGCCCGAAGTCGAGGCCGTAGCCGTAGTCGTTCTGTTCCTCGGCGCTCACAACGGACCCCAGACTCCACGACAGCCCCCGTAGTGTGGCAGGGCGCGCGGGAGTGCGTGGGCGCACGATTCTCCGCCGCACGGCGCCGAGGGCGCGCGAACGGCGCGCATCGGGACATTGGCTCCAACCACGGGCAAAGGATGGCATAGCGCAGAGTTGGGCGGTAGCCGGACCGGCCGTGACCCACTCTTCCGTGGGGCCGTCGCGGATGTGTTCGCCCCGCGCACGGCGCCCCGGGGCGGCGTCGCCCGCCCCGGGCGAACGGCCCGCAGCCGTCCGCCCCGCTCACCAACCTCCGTGCCCGCGCCGGACGGTGGGTCCCGGTGCGGTCCGGCTCAGCGGGCCCGCAGGCCGTCGAGCAGGATCTGGAGCAGCCGGTCGGAGGGTCCGTCGGCGGATTGACCGTCCGTCTGCGGGCCACCCGTCGGCTGCGGGGCCTCCCCGGAGCCCGCGGGCACCGCGCCGGGCACCGCGCCCGCCGCACCCACCACGACCGGACCGACCGGCGGCCCGCCGCGCCAGGCGTGCACCGGCACCGACGCCGTCAGCACCAGCACCACGTCCGCGACGGTCACTCCGGGCCGCAGCTCGCCGGCCGCACCCGCGCGGGCCACCAGGGCCGCGAGCAGTTGCAGCAGCAGTCGCGGGTCCGCGTCCGCCACCAGGGCCGCCAGCTCGCCCTCGGTCGCCGTCCCGACGCCGGCCCCGACGGGCCCTCCGGCCGCCTCGCCGGACACCGGACCGGACGCCTGACCCGGCACCGGACCGCCGAGCGGCCCGGGCGCCGAACCGTACGCCGCACCGGGCAGGCCGGTCGCCGTCGGTTCGTACCGCGCGGAGCCGAACGCGCTGCCCGACCCGACCGGGTCCGGCGAACGCTGCTCGGGCACCCGCCCCAGCTCCTCGGCGTACCGGAACGCCTCCGGCGGCAGCAGCCGCCCGGCCCCGGTGGACACCGCGCGGGCCAGATAGCCGGCCAGCGCCTCCCAGGCACCCGCGCCGCCGTACAGCGACTCGCGGGCCTGGGCGGTCAGCCAGGCGACCTCCTCGGCCGCGATCCGCTGGACCAGTACCTCCTTGCTCGGGAAGCGCCGGTACACCGTGCCCACGCCGACCCCGGCCCGTCGCGCCACCTCCTCCATCGGCGCGCCGTAGCCGAACTCGCCGAACACCTCACGGGCGGCGCGCAGCACGCTCTCGAGGTTCCGCCGCGCGTCGACCCGCAGCCGGGTGCCCGGGGACGGTCCGCCGCCCTGTGCCGCCTCGCCGCCCCGGTACGGGACGGCCGCGTACGCCGCCCCCGGTGGGCCGGAGGCCTCGGCCGGGCCGCGTTGCTCCGGCACCACGCCCTGGCCGGGGTGTGCCGCACCCGATCGCCCCAACAGTCGCTCCTGTTCCATCATCCCAACTCTCCCCCGCAGGCGTCCGGTTCCGGACCCTGTCGTCGCCCGCCCCTGCACCCCCCGGTGCAGCTACGCCTGAAAGAAATGACCGATGACCCATCGCTCGTGCCGTTGGTGCCGCCCGGGTGCCGCCCGGCCGCGGGTGCGGCCGCGCGCAGGTCCACCCGGACCCCGCTCCGGAGGGCGCCGCCGGGCCGATCCATGCGATCGGGCCGGCGCGTCGGCGCCCGTTCGGGGCCCTGTCCGGGAACTACCCTTCCCCGGATCACGGTCCCGCAGTCGGGTTCTCCCGCCAACACTAGAACTGGCCGTAATGACCGATCCACGGTGCGTCGCCACCAGTTGACATGGCAGTGGCCGCGCCGCCACACAATCCGACCATAGTTCACCGCCGTTCGAGGCCGAAAGTGCGTCAGAAACTCACCCCGGCAGTACTTCTGTCCCCTTCCGGCCCCAACGGCCCCATCCGCCACAGTACGGACGGTGGACAAGAGGGCTCCGGCGGTCCTTTATTGGTGGGCGTGATGGGGGCATGCCCGGTCGAAGGCGGGCCACGGAGCCCATCGACAGGAGGTGCGCCATCAGGATTCTGATCGTCGGCGGCGGGTGCGCGGGCATGTCGACCGCGCTGCACCTCCAGCGCGGCCTGCGCGAGCGGCTCCGCCGCGGCGAGGTCCACCTCACCCTGGTCGAGCCGCAGGCCTACCTCACCTACCACCCCCTGCTCGCCGAGGTCGCGGCCGGCACCATCGACCCCCGCCACGTGGTCGTCCCGCTCCGTCGCGAACTCACCGAGTGCAAGGTGCTCACCGCCCGGATCACCCGGATCGAGCACGCTTCCCGCCGGGCCTGGGCCGACGCGGCCGGCCGGGGCGAACCGCCCGCGCCGGTCGAACTCCACTACGACGTCCTGGTGCTCGCCCCCGGATCGGTCTCCCGCACCGCCCCGGTGCCCGGACTGGCCGAGCACGGCCGGGGCTTCTCCACCGTCGGCGAGGCCGTCGGCCTGCGCAACCACGTCCTGGAACAGCTCGACCTCGCCACCACCACCCGCGACCCGGCGCTCCGCCAGGCCGCGCTCACCTTCGTCTTCGTCGGCGCCGGCTACGCGGGCGTCGGCGCGCTGGCCGAACTGGAGGACATGGCCAGGTACGCGGTCCGGGGCCACCACCACACCACCCCCGACGACCTGCGCTGGGTCCTGGTCGAGGCCACCGACCGGATCCTCACCGAGGAGTCGCCCGAACTCGCCGCGCACACCCTGGCCCAGCTGCGCGAGCGCAATGTGGACGTCCGGCTGCGCACCACCCTGGAGTCGGCCGCCGGCGGGGTGATGGCGCTCTCCGACGGCAGCCGGTTCGCGGCCCGCACCCTGGTCTGGACGGCCGGGGTCCGCCCCAACCCGCTGCTGCGCGACACCGACCTCCCGCTGGACACCACCGGCCGGGTCCGCTGCCTGCCCACCCTCCAGGTGCTCGGCCCGGACGGCCGCGCGCTGCCCGGGGCGTGGGCCGCCGGGGACGGCGCGGCGGTGCCCGACCCGCACGCGGAAGGGGCGCCGTGCGCACCCAACGCCCAGCACGCCTTCGCCCAGGCCGAGCTGCTGGCCGCCAATGTGCTGGTCGCGCTGGACGGCGGCCCGCACGCGTCCGGCATCGCCGGGTACCTGCCGGGCCCGCCGGCCTGTTCCACCTCGCTGGGCCTGGGCCGCGCGGTCGCCCACACCAGGGGCGGCGGGCGGCTCACCGGCCGCCGGGCCTGGTGGCTGCACCGGGCCCGCCATCTGCGCCGGCTGCCGAGCGGCGAGCGGCGGGTCCGGATCCTCATGGACTGGGCGCTGACCGGGCTGTTCTCCCGCGAGGTCGTCCCGCTCGGCCGGCCCGAGCAGCCGGACCGGCCGGAGCCGGCCGACGGGCGGCCGCCGTGAGCCGGGCCGGCGGCCCCGTCGCCGCCGCCCGCTCGGAGTACCGGCAGGGCCCCGAGGCCGACCCGAGGACCGCGCCGGGCGCGGACGACTTCCGGAATCGGGCCTCCGCCTGACAGGATCTGCCCGACCGAATCATTACCCCGTGTGCTGACGAGTGCACAAAACGTGATGATATGCCTGGAACCCGAGGAAGCGGCCGTCGTTTGAACCTCATGCGCTGGAGCGCCCGGCTCACCGGAGTCCCGTGGCGTGCCACCCCGCCGTCCGGGGCCGGCACCGACCGCGGCACGCCGTCCGGCGACGCCGTCGTGGTGCCCGGCCCCCGCGACCCCACCAGCCCCACCGGCCCGGTCGAGATCCCGGACGCCCTCGACCCCACCGGCGTGCTCGACCCCCACCGGCCCCAGGACCTGCGCGAGGTCCTCAACCGCATCCCCGCCCCGGTCGCCGTCACCTACGGGCCGCTGCACCAGCTCGGCTACGCCAACCGCGCCTACCGCGAACTCTTCGGCGAACGCCCCACCGGCCTGCCCGCCTGCGACGCGCTGCCGGAGCTCGGCACCCTCGGGGTGCTGCCCCTCATGGACCAGGTGATCCGGGGCGGCAGCCCGCGCAGCGTCAAGGCCCGCTGCATCCTCGGCCTCACCGGCAACCGCTACTACAACGTGTCCTGCGTGCCGCTCACCCGCGACCCCGGCGACCCGGCCCCGGCCGGATCCACCCCCACGAGTGCCCCCGGCCCGGCCCCCACCGCCGTCGACACCACTCCCACGGGTGACGGCCCCACCTCCGGCGTCCTCATCTTCGCCGCCGAGGTCACCGATCAGGTCCTCGCCGCCGCCCGGCTGCGGGAGTCCGAACGCCGCCAGCGCGAGGCCGCCGTCACCCTCCAGCGCAGCCTCCTCCCGCAGAAGCTCGACCAGCCCGCGGACCTCCGGGTCGCCGCCACCTACCAACCGGGCGGCGCCGAGGCCGCGGTCGGCGGCGACTGGTACGACGTCATCGCCATCGACGGCGGCCGCACCGCACTCGTGATCGGCGACGTCATGGGCCGCGGCCTGCGGGCCGCCGCCGTCATGGGACAGCTGCGCACCGCCGTCCGCGCCTACGCCCGCCTCGACCTCCCGCCGCACAAGGTGATGAGCCTGCTCGACGGGCTCGCCATGGAGATCGACGCCAACCAGATCGCCACCTGCACCTACGCCGTCTGGGACCCGCAGCGCCGCACCCTCGGCTACGCCTCCGCCGGCCACCTCCCGATGCTGCTGCGCTGCCCCGACGGCACCGTCCTGCGCAGCGAGGAGCAGAACGGCCCGCCCCTGGGTACCGGTGGCGGCGTCCACCTCTCGCACACCCTCCGCCTGCTGCCCGGCACCACCGGCGTCCTCTACACGGACGGCCTGGTCGAACGCCGGGACGAGGACATCGACCAGGGCCTCGACCTGCTCGCCCGCACCCTCACCGGCGCGGTCGGCGCCCCGGACGTGGTCTGCGCCCGCCTGCTCCGCGCCATGGGTGTCACCTCCGAGCACGACGACGACGTCGCGGTCCTCGCCTTCCAGCTGCCGGCCGAGGAGGAGTCCCCCGAACGGACACCGGCGCTTGACGTGGTCTCCCAAGAGGTCTAGTGTTCTTCGAGCTGCCTGGCTGGGAGCACCGGACACGCATCGGCGCGGACGGTCCCGGGGCGGCCAATCCT
>NZ_JZWY01001068.1:0-2498 GCF_000966955.1 Streptomyces sp. NRRL S-495 | reverse complement strand
AACGCCCCGGACGGCGGCGCCCTCGCCACCCTCCACCTGCCGTCCGCCTAGGGGCTGTCTGACGCGGGACTGCCGCGTACTGGAGCCGGGACCGATACCCGGTTCATGAGGGATCGATACGTCCCCCGGACACCCTTCGAAGTGCACCGACGCTTCGAGGAGGAGTCCCAGCCGTGACCACCGACCCGTTCCACCCGTTCGCCACCCACGCCCCGTACCCGGCGCCCGGGACCGCCGTCGCCACCACCGGACTGACCAAGGTCCACGGCAGCGGCGACACCCGGGTCACCGCGCTCGACGCGGTCACGGTCGCCTTCCGGGAGGCCGAGTTCACCGCGATCATGGGCCCGTCCGGCTGCGGCAAGTCCACCCTGCTGCACTGCGCGGCCGGTCTGGACACCCCCACCGCCGGCTCGGTCCGGATCGGCACCACCGAGCTCGGCGGACTGAGCGACCGGCAGCTCACCCGGCTGCGCCGGGACCGGATCGGCTTCGTGTTCCAGACCTTCAACCTGCTGCCCACCCTCACCGCGCTGGAGAACATCACGCTCCCGCTCGCGCTGGCCGGCCGCAGGCCCGACCCGGAGTGGCTGGACCGGGTGGTCGCCATGGTCGGCCTCGGCGAGCGGCTCGGCCACCGGCCCGCCGAGCTGTCGGGCGGCCAGCAGCAGCGCGTCGCGGTCGCCCGCGCCCTGGCCTCGAAGCCCGCCGTCGTCTTCGCCGACGAGCCCACCGGCAACCTCGACTCGCGGGCCGGGGCCGAGGTCCTCGGCTTCCTGCGCGAGTCCGTCCACGAGCTGGGGCGTACGGTCGTCATGGTCACCCACGACCCGGTGGCCGCCGGCTACGCGGACCGGGTGCTGTTCCTCGCCGACGGCCGCCCGGTGGACGAGCTGGCCCACCCGACGCCCGGCCGCGTCCTCGACGTGATGAAGACCGTCGACACCCGCGTGCGCACCGGCTGACCCGCCACCGCCACCGTCCCGCCCTGCCTCCCGCCTGCCTCCCGCCTGCCACCCGCCTGTCACCTACCGAGAGCCCCCATGCTGCGAACAGCCCTGCGCAACGTCCTCGCGGACAAGGCCCGCCTGCTCATGACCGTCCTCGCGGTCTGCCTCGGCGTCGCCTTCGTCTCCGGCACCCTCGTCTTCGCCGACTCCACCGCCGCCGCCCACCGCGCCGCCGCGTCGCAGGACTTCGCCGGCATCGACGTCACCGTCACCGCCGCCGAACTCCCGCCGGGCGCCCGGGACGCCCCGGAAGGAGCGGGCGGCGGTGTCCTGGACGACGCACTGGCCGGGACCCTGGCCCGGGTCCCCGGCGTGGCCGCCGTCCGGCCCGAGGCCGACGGCACCGCCGTCCTGAACGCCGCCGACGGCACCCCGCTGCGGGTCCACCCGGGCGCCAACCTCGCCGCCGCGTACACCCCCGGCCCCGACGGCACGGACCCCCGCCACCCCCTGCTCCGGGGCCGCGCGCCCGCCGGTGCCGAGGAGATCGCCGTCGACCCGGACACCGCCGCCGCCGGTCGGCTGAACCTCGGCGACACCGTCACCCTCGCCACCGACGGCCCGGCCCGCACCGCCCGGCTGGTCGGCCTCGTCGGCACCACCGACACCCGGGTCACCGCCCGCGGCACCCTCGTCCTGTTCGACCGGGCCACCGCCCAGGGCCTGTTCGCCACCCCCGGCCACTGGACCGCCCTCGACCTCACCGCCGCCCCCGGCACCGACCAGTACGAACTGGCGCGGCGGGTCACCGAGCGGCTCCCCGCCGGACGGGCCGAGGCGACCACCGGCCGGGCCCGGGCCGAGCAGCAGGCCCGCTACGTCGGCACCCTGACCCGCGGCTACCAGAAGCTGCCGCTGGTGCTGGCCGGGGTCTCGCTGTTCATCGGCTCCTTCCTGGTCGTCAACACCTTCACCATGCTGGTCACCCGCCGCACCCGGGGGATCGCCCTGCTGCGGGCGGTCGGCGCCACCCGCCGCCAGGTGGTGCGCTCCCTGCTCGCCGAAGCCGTGCTGGTCGGACTCGCCGCCTCCGCCGTCGGATTCGCCCTCGGCCTCGGGATCGCCGCACTGCTGCCCGGCCTGCTGGGCACCGACGGCGACCGACTGCCCGACGGCCCGCTGGTGATCGGCCCCCGGCCCGTCGCGGCGGCGCTGTTCGTCGGCGTCGGCGTCACCGTCCTCGCCGCCTGGCTGCCGTCCCGCCGGGCCGCCCGGATCGCCCCCGTCGAGGCGCTCCGCTCGGTGGAACGCCCGGCCCCCCGCTCGCGGCTGCGCCCCGTCCTCGGCGCGGGCCTGACGCTGCTCGGCGCCGGCCTGCTGGTCGCCCTCGCCGGCCGGGCGCACGACGCCTCCGAGGCCAACCTGGAGCGCGCGCTGCTCGCCTGCGGCGCCCTCCTGGCCGGTCTGGTCGTGCTGTCGCCCGTCCTCGCCGTCCCGGCCGTCCGGCTCAGCGGGCTGCTCACCCGCCGCCTCGGCATCACCGGGCTG
>NZ_JZWY01001067.1:0-1079 GCF_000966955.1 Streptomyces sp. NRRL S-495 | reverse complement strand
GCTGCTGGCCCGGCAGAACGCGCTGCGCGACCCGCGCCGCACCGCGGCCACCGCCGCCACCCTGCTCGTCAGCACCGCGCTGGTCAGCGGGCTCGCCACCGTCGGCCACTCCACCGGGCGGGCCCTGGACCGGCAGGCCGCGGCCGGACTCGCCGCCGACTACGTCATCGGCACCGGCAGCACCACGACCGGTATCGACCAGGCCGCGGTGCGGCGGGTCGGCGCCACCCCCGGGGTGCGGACGGCCGTCGCCGTCGCCGACTCCACCCTGTTCCTCGGCGGCTCGGTCCGGGAGGTCACCGGCGTCGACCCGGCGACCGTCGGGCAGGTCGTCACGCTGGACTTCGTCAGCGGCTCGCTCCGGGACCTCGGCCCCGGCCGGATCGCCGTCTCCCGCAGCACCGCCGAGGAGAACGGGATCGGCACCGGCGACCGGGTCACCACCTCCTTCGGCCGCGACCGCGAGCCCGCCACCTCGACCGTGGTCGGCGTCTACCAGGACAACCCCGCCGCCCGGGACGCGCTCGCCACCCGCGAGGAGGTCCAGCGGGACAGCTTCCGGCCCGGCACCGTCCAGCGGATCCTGGTCCGCGCCGACGGCACCACCGCACGGCAGCTGCGCACCGCCGTCGGCGACAACCCGCTGCTCAAGGTGCAGAGCCGGGACGACCTGGTGCGCGAGGCCGGGGGAGTGACGAGCGCCCTGCTCACCCTGATGTACGGGCTGCTCGCGCTCGGCGCGGTGATCGCCGCGCTCGGGATCGTCAACACCCTGGCGATGTCGGTCACCGAACGCACCCGGGAGATCGGCCTGCTGCGCGCCGTCGGCATGGACCGCGCCGCCGTCCGCCGGATGGTCCGGCTGGAGGCGGTGACCGTCGCCGCCCTCGGCACCCTGCTCGGGCTGGCGGGCGGGCTGTTCTGCGCCTGGGCGGTCGGCGCGCTGGCGGGCGGGGCGGTCCCGCAGTACCGGCTGGTGCTGCCCTGGCCGACGCTGCTGCTCGTCTGCGTTCTGCCGCCGCTGATCGGCGCCGTCGCCGCCGCGCTCCCGGCCCGGCGGGCCGCCGCCCTGGGGCGGC
>NZ_JZWY01001066.1:0-4142 GCF_000966955.1 Streptomyces sp. NRRL S-495 | reverse complement strand
GCCCTGGGGCCGCTGGAGGCCGTCGCCGGGGCGTGACGGGCAGCCGGTCGACGGGCAGCCGGTCGACGGGGAACGGCCGGCGGCGGTGATGACGGACCGGCCGCGGTGGTGGCGGACCGTCGGTCGGTGATGACGGACCGTCGGCCGGTGGTGACGGGCCGTCGGTGAGTCGGGCGCCGACGACCCTCCCGAGCCGGTCGGAAGCCGATTCCCGGGCTGGTCGGGGGTGCCATAGGGGTTCGACAGGGGTTGGCTAGGGGGCCGGTGGGCGGGGTGCCACGGAACGCTGAGGTCCGTCACCCCAGCCGCCGGCCCTCAGGAGTGGAACGACCATGGCGCCCCTGGAACCCCTCGACCCGTCCGCACCGCAGTCCGGCCCGCCGGAGGCGGTGGCCGTCGTCGGCGCCGCCTGCCGCCTGCCCGGCGCGGCGGACCCCGAGGCGTTCTGGCGGCTGCTCGACAGCGGCACCAGCAGCGTCGGCACCGTCCCGCCGGGCCGGTTCGCCGACGCGGCGCGGCCGCGGCTGGCCGCCGGCTGGCTCGACCAGGTCGACCGCTTCGACGCCGAGTTCTTCGGCCTCGCGGCCGGGGAGGCCGCCGCCGCCGACCCGCAGCAGCGGCTCGTCCTCGAACTCGCCTGGGAGGCCCTGGAGGACGCCGGTATCCTCCCCGCCGCCCTGGCCGGCCGGCGCGCCGGCGTCTTCGTCGGCGCCATCGCCGGCGACTGGAGCACCCTCACCACCGGGGCCGACGCGATCACCCGGCACAGCCTCACCGGCGTCAACCGGGGCCTGATCGCCAACCGCGTCTCGCACGCCCTCGACCTGCGCGGCCCCAGCCTCACCGTCGACTCCGCACAGTCCTCCTCGCTGGTCGCCGTCCACCTCGCGCTGGAGAGCCTGCGCACCGGGGAGTCGGACGTCGCCCTGGTCGCCGGGGTCAACCTCAACCTCGCCCCCGAGTCCACCCTCACCGTCGAGCGGTTCGGCGCCCTGTCGCCCGAGGGCCGCTGCGCCACCTTCGACGCCGGGGCCGACGGCTACGCGCGCGGCGAGGGCGCGGTGCTGCTGGTGCTGAAGCCGCTCGCCCGCGCCGTCGCGGACGGCGACCCCGTGCACGCCGTCCTGCTCGGCAGCGCGGTCAACAGCGACGGCGGGACGGACGGGCTCACCGTGCCGAGCGCCGACGCCCAGGCCGCCGTGATCCGCGCCGCCGCCCGGCGCGCGGACGTCGCTCCTGGCCTGGTGCAGTACGTCGAGCTGCACGGGACCGGCACCCGGGTCGGCGACCCGGTCGAGGCCGCCGGCCTCGGTGCCGCCCTGGGCGCGGGACGCCCGGCGGGCCGGCCGCTGCTGGTCGGCTCCGCGAAGACCAATGTGGGCCACCTGGAGGGCGCGGCGGGCCTGGTCGGCCTGCTGAAGACGGTCCTGGCGGTGCGCCACCGCCGGCTGCCCGCCAGCCTCAACTTCCGTACCCCGAACCCGGACATCGACTTCGACCGGCTCGGCCTCGCCGTCCGCACCGGGTCCGGTCCGTGGCCGGACCCGGACGGCCGGCTGATCGCCGGGGTCAGCTCCTTCGGCGTGGGCGGCACCAACGCCCATGTGCTGGTCGCCGACGCCCCGGAGACGGCCCCGACCGTGATCGCCGAGGACGAGGACGAGGCGGCCGGGGAGACGGAGCCCGCGCCGTGGCCGGCGCTGTGGCCGCTGTCCGCCCGGACCCCGGCCGGACTGCGCGAACAGGCCGCCAGGCTGCGGGAGTTCGCAGCGCAGCGGGAGGAGCTGGCGCCGGCGGAGCTCGGGAGGGCGCTGGCCACCACCAGGACCGCCTTCGAGTACCGGGCCGCCGTCACCGGCACCGACCGGTCCGAGCTGCTCGCCGGTCTGGAGGCCCTCGCCGGGGGCGGCCAGCTGCCGGGGCTGGTGCAGGGCCGGGCGGTGCCGCCGTCACCGCTGCCGCAGTCGGGCGGCACCGTGCTGGTCTTCCCCGGCCAGGGTGCCCAGTGGGACGCCATGGCGCGTGAACTGCTGGACACCGCACCGGTGTTCGCCGCGAAGATCGAGGAGGCCGAGAAGGCTCTCGCCCCGCATGTGGACTGGTCGCTGGACGCGGTGCTGCGTGGCCGGGAGGGGGCGCCCGGCCTGGACCGGGTCGATGTCGTCCAGCCCGCCCTGTTCGCCGTCATGGTGTCCCTGGCCGCGCTCTGGGAGGCGGCGGGCGTGCGGCCCGATGCCGTGATCGGCCACTCCCAGGGCGAGATCGCCGCCGCCCATGTGGCGGGCGCGCTCTCGCTGGAGGACGCGGCCGCCGTAGTCGCCCTGCGGTCGCAGGCGATCGCCGGGCTCGGTCTGACCGGCCGGGGCGGGATGGCCGCCGTCCCGCTGCCCGTCGCCGAGGTCGAGGCCGCGATCGCCGCCCTGCCGGACCCGGCCCTGCTCGGCGTCGCCGCCGTCAACGGCCCTACCTCCACCGTGGTTTCGGGCGAGCGGGAGGCCGTCGAGGCACTGGTCGAGCGGTACCGCTCGGAGGGCGTGCGGGCCAAGCTCGTCCCCGTCGACTACGCCTCGCACTCCGCCCAGATGGAGCCGCTGCGCGAGTCCCTGGCCGAGCTGCTGGCCGGGATCCGCCCGCGTACCGGCACCGTCGCCTTCTACTCCACGCTCACCGGCGGCCGCCTCGACACCGCCGGGCTGGACGGCGGGTACTGGTTCCGCAATCTGCGCGGCACCGTCCGGCTGGACCGGGCCGTGCGGGCAGCCCTGGCCGACGGCCACCGGGCCTTCGTCGAGAGCAGCCCGCACCCCGTACTCACCCTCGGCCTGGGCGAGTTGACGGACGGCGCGGCGGCGGTCACCGGCACGCTGCGGCGCGACCACGGCGGCCTCGACCAGTTCGGCGGCGCCGTCGCCGAGTTGTTCGTGCGCGGCGGCGCGGTCGACTGGCGCTCCTGGTCCGGGCCGGGGCAGCGGCTCACTGGTCTGCCGACGTACGCGTTCCAGCGCCGGCGGCTCTGGCTGCCGGACGGCGGGCCGGTCGCGGTGGCGACCGGGTCGGGCCGCCCGGCGGTCGAGGAGACGCAGGACGTGCCGGTCCTCCCGGCGGACGTCCCGGAGGCTCCCGCTCTGGAGGCTCCCGCTCTGGACGAGGCGGCCGCCCTGGCCGCCGTCCGCGCGGGCGCGGCGATCGTGCTCGGCGAGTCCGGCGGGGCGGAGGCCGTGGACCCGGACCGGACCTTCAAGGACCTCGGCTTCGACTCCGTCGCCTCGGTCGAGTTCCGCGACCGCCTCGCGGGCTCCGTCGGCCGCGCCCTGCCGACCAGCCTGGTGTACGACCGGCCGACGCCGCGCGCCGTCGCGGCCTTCCTCGCCGAGCGGCCGGACGCCGCCGGTGCCGCAGCCGGAGTTGCAGCCGGTGTCGCAGCCGGTGCCGCTCGTGGAACCGCTGCTTCGCGGGAGGAGGACGACCCGATCGCCGTGGTCGCCCTCAGCGGCCGCTGGCCGGGCGGTGCCGACACCCCCGAGCAGCTGTGGGAGCTGCTGCGCGACGGCCGGGACGCCATCGGCCCGTTCCCGGAGAACCGGGGCTGGGACCTCGACGCCCTGTTCGACCCGGACGGCGAGCGCCCCGGCACCTCCTACACCCGCCAGGGCGGATTCCTCTACGACGCCGACGAGTTCGACGGCGCCTTCTTCGGCCTCCCGCCGCGCGAGGCCGCCGCGACCGACCCCCAGCAGCGGTTGCTGCTGGAGTCCGCCTGGGAGCTGACCGAGCGGGCCGGCATCGTCCCGGCCGCCCTGCGCGGCAGCCGCACCGGCGTGTTCGTCGGCGTCATGCCGCAGGACTACGGGCCGCGCCTGCACGAGACGCCCGCCGGCTACGAGGGGCACGCCCTCACCGGCACCCTGACCTCCGTCGCCTCCGGCCGGCTCGCGTACGCGCTCGGACTGGAGGGGCCGGCGATCACCATCGACACCGCCTGCTCCTCCTCGCTGGTCGCGATCCACCTGGCCGCGCAGGCGCTGCGCGCGGGGGAGTGCGACCTCGCCCTCGCGGGCGGTGCCACGGTGATGTCCTCGCCCGGCATGTTCACCGAGTTCAGCCGCCAGCGCGGCCTGGCGCCGGACGGCCGCTGCAAGCCC
>NZ_JZWY01001065.1:0-297 GCF_000966955.1 Streptomyces sp. NRRL S-495 | reverse complement strand
ACGGCCGCTGCAAGCCCTTCGCGGCCGCCGCCGACGGGACCGCCTGGGCCGAGGGTGTCGGGCTGGTGCTGCTGGAGCGGCTCTCCGCGGCCCGCCGCAACGGGCACCGGGTGCTGGCACTGGTGCGGGGCAGCGCCGTCAACCAGGACGGCGCCTCCAACGGGCTGACCGCCCCCAACGGCCCGGCCCAGGAGCGGGTGATCCGCCAGGCGCTCGACGCGGCCGGGCTCACCCCCGCCGAGGTGGACGCGGTGGAGGCGCACGGCACCGGCACCGCGCTCGGCGACCCGATCGAGG
>NZ_JZWY01001064.1:0-6316 GCF_000966955.1 Streptomyces sp. NRRL S-495 | reverse complement strand
ACCGCGCTCGGCGACCCGATCGAGGCCCGCGCGCTGCTCGCCACCTACGGGCAGCGGGGCCCGGGCGAACCGCCGGTCCTGCTGGGCTCGTCGAAGTCCAACCTCGGGCACACCCAGGCCGCGGCCGGGGTCACCGGGGTGATCAAGCTGGTGCAGGCGCTGCGGCACGGCGAACTGCCGGGCACGCTGCACCTGGACGCGCCCTCGCCGCACGTCGACTGGTCGGCGGGCGCCGTGGAGCTGCTCGACGGGACGCGGGCCTGGCCCGTCACGGGCCGGCCGCGCCGGGCGGCGGTGTCCTCGTTCGGGATCAGCGGCACCAACGCGCACCTGATCCTGGAGGCCGCACCGGAGGAACCCGAGCTTTCCGAGGAGCTCACGGACCCGGCGGAGCCCGCCGCTCCCGAGGAGCCCGCGGCCCCGGCGGAAGCCCCGCTGCTGCTGTCGGCCCGGACGCCCGCCGCCCTGCGGGCCCAGGCCGCCCGGCTGCTGGACACGGTCGCGCCCGACGCCCCCGGCCTCGCGCGGACCCTGGCCACCGGCCGCACCCACTTCGCGCACCGGGCCGCCGTCCTGGGCGGCGGGGCCGAGGCCCGCGCCGAGGCCCTGCGGGCGCTCGCCGAGGGCGCCGAGGACGCGCCCGGCCTGCTCCGGGCCGAGGCCGCCCGCCCGTCCGGTCCGGCCTTCCTCTACTCCGGCCAGGGCAGCCAGCGGCCCGGCGCCGGACGCGAACTGTACGCCGGGGAACCGGTGTTCCGGGCCGCCGTGGACGAGATCGCGGAGCTGTTCGCCCCGCACCTGGCCACCCCGCTGACCGAGGTGCTGTTCGCCGAGCCCGGCACCGCGCCGGCCGCCCTGCTGGACACCACCGCCTACACCCAGCCCGCCCTCTTCACCCTGCACGTCGCCCTGCACCGGCTCGCGGTCGAGGCGTACGGCCTGCGCCCGGAGCGGCTGATCGGCCACTCCATCGGCGAGTTGAGCGCCGCGCACCTGGCCGGTGTGCTCACCCTGCCCGACGCGGTGGCGCTGGTCGCCGCGCGCGGCCGGCTGATGGAGGCGCTGCCGGCGAACGGCGCGATGGCCGCGATCGGGGCCACCGAGGCCGAGGTGGCGCCCGAACTGGCCGCGCTCACCGACCTGGTGGCGATCGCCGCCGTCAACGGCCCGTCCTCCGTGGTGCTTTCCGGCGACGAGGCCGAGGTCCGCCGGCTGGCCGAGGACTGGCGGGCGCGCGGACGGCGGGTCAAGCTGCTGACGGTCGGCCGGGCGTTCCACTCGCCGCACATGGACGCGGTGCTGGACGAGTTCCGGGCGGTCGCGGAGCGGCTCGACTACCGGGAGCCGCACACCCCCGTGGTCTCCAACCTGCACGGCGGCCTCGCCCGGGCCGGGGAGCTGACCGACCCCGGGTACTGGGTGCGGCACATCCGGGAGGCGGTCCGCTTCCACGACGGCGTGCGCACCCTGGACCGCCTCGGCACCACCGCCTACCTGGAACTCGGCCCCGGCCCCGTACTGACCGCCCTCACCGAGGAGGCGCTCGCCGAGGCCGACGCGGCCCTCCCCGACGCCGACGCGGCCCTCCCCGCCCCGCCCGTACGGGCGTTCGCCTCGCTGCTGCGCGCCGACCGGCCGGAGCGGGCGACCGCCACCGAGGCACTGGCCCGGCTGCACGTCCACGGGGTGCCGGTCGACTGGGCCACCGCCCTGCCGGCCGCCCCCGGGACCGACCGCCCCGAGCTGCCCACCTACCCCTTCGAACGCCGCCGGCACTGGCTGGACACGCCGGCCGCGCACACCGCCGACGCCCCCGGCGGCCTCGCCCCGACCGGCCACCCGCTGCTCGCCGGTGTCACCGAACTCCCGGACAGCGAGGGCTGGTTGTTCACCGGCCGGCTCTCCCTGCGGACCCACCCGTGGCTGGCCGACCACACCGTCGCCGGAACCGTCCTGCTGCCGGGCACCGCCTTCCTGGAGCTGGCCGTGCAGGCCGCGCTGCGGGCCGGTGCCGCCCGGGTGGAGACGCTGGACCTGGCCGCGCCGCTGGCCCTGCCGGCGGCTGCCAGGGCCGGGGTGCGGATCCAGGTGCTGCTGGGCGCCGCCGACGAGGAGGGGCGCCGACCGCTGCGGATCCGTTCCCAGCCGGAGACCGGGGACGGCGGGGACTCCGACTGGACCACCCACGCCACTGGGGCCGTCGCCGTCGCGCCGGTGGAGCCCGCAGAGCCCGCTGTGGTGGTCGCGCCGCCGGCTGCCGTGCCGCTCGACCTCGCCGACGCCTACGAGCGCCTCGCCGAGCGCGGCTACCACTACGGCCCCGCCTTCCGGGGCCTCACCGCGGCCGCCGTCCACGGCGAGCAGCGCTACGCCGAGGTCACCGCGCCGCCGGTGCTGCCGTCCGCCGAGGCCGAGTCCTACGCCCTCCACCCGGCCCTGCTGGACGCCGTGCTGCACGCCGTCGTCCTGGACGCCGACCGGACGGTGCTGCCGTTCTCCTGGCGGGACGTCACCGTCCACCGCACCGGCACCGGGACCGGCGCCCTGCGGGCCCGGATCACCCCGGCCGGGCCCGACACCGTCGCCCTGGAGCTGACCGACCCGGCCGGGCTGCCGGTCGCCACCGTCGGCGCGCTGACCCTGCGCGCCCCGGCCGCCGCCGGCCCGGACTCGCTGTACCGGCTGGACTGGCGCCCGCTCACCGCCGCCGACGCGCCGCCCGTCGACTGGGCGCTGCTGGCCGACCCGGCCGGAGCCGCCGACCAGGTGGACGAGCGACCTGTACTCGCCTCCCTCGCCGAGGCCGCCCCCGGGCAGAGCGTGCTGGCCCCCGTCCGCACCGCCGAACAGGCGCTCGCCCTGCTGCACGGCTGGCTGGACGCCGGGCACACCGGCACCCTCGCGCTGCTCACCGAGCACGCCGTCGCCACCCACCCCGGCGAGGACGTCCCCGAACCGGCGGCCGGCGCGGTCTGGGGCCTGGTCCGCACCGCCCAGGCCGAACACCCCGACCGCTTCGTCCTCCTGGACACCGACACCACGCCCGCGAGCCGCGCCGCCCTCGGCGAGGCCCTCGCCGCCGCACAGCGCACCGACGCCGACGGCGAACCCCAACTGGCCGTGCGGGCGGGCGAGATCCTCGTCCCCAGGCTCGCCCGAACCCGCCCGGGCGACCGGCTCGACCCCGGCACCGCCGAAACCTGGCGGCTCGACACCGCCACCCCCGGCAGCCTGGACTCGCTCGCCCTGCTGCCCGCCCCCGAGGCCCGCCGGCCGCTGGCCGCCGGGGAGGTCCGGATCGCCCTGCGCGCCGCCGGCCTCAACTTCCGGGACGTGCTGATCACCCTCGGCCTCTACCCCGGCGGCGCCCGGATCGGCGCCGAAGGCGCGGGCACCGTCCTGGAGACCGGCCCCGGCGTCACCGGACTGCGGCCCGGCGACCGGGTGATGGGCCTGGTGCAGGGCACCCTCGGCCCGATCGCCGTCACCGACCACCGGCTGCTCCTCCCCGTCCCCGACGGCTGGAGCTGGGCCGAGGCCGCCACCGCCCCGGTCGCCTTCCTGACCGCCTACCACGGCCTCTACGACCTCGCCCGGCTGCGGCCCGGCGAGTCCGTCCTGATCCACGCCGCGACCGGCGGTGTCGGCCAGGCGGCCGTCCAACTCGCCCAGCACGGCGGCTCGGTGGTGCTCGCCACGGCCGGCCCCGGCAAGTGGGGCGTGCTGCGCGGGCTCGGCCTGGTCGGCGACCGGGTCGCCTCCAGCCGCACCCTCGACTTCGAGCCGGCCTTCCGCGCGGCCACCGGCGGCCGGGGCGTCGACGTCGTCCTCAACGCGCTGGCCCACGAGTTCACCGACGCCTCGCTGCGCCTGCTCGCCCCCGGCGGCCGGTTCGTCGAGATGGGCAAGACCGACCCCCGCGACCCGGCCACCGTCGCCGCCGACCACAACGGCGCCGCCTACCTGGCCTTCGACCTGTTCGACGTCGACCCCGACCGGATCGCCGAGATCCTCGCCGAACTCGCCGGGCTCTTCGCCGAGGGCGCGCTGCGCCCGCTGCCGGTCCACGCCCAGGACGTCCGGCAGGCCCCGCAGGCGGTGCGCCGGCTGAGCCAGGCCCGGCACACCGGCAAGCTCGCGCTGACCCTGCCCGCCCCGCTCGACCCCGAGGGCACCGTCCTGGTCACCGGCGGCACCGGCGCCCTCGGCCGGCTCGTCGCCCGCCGCCTGGTCGACCGGCACGGCGTGCGGCACCTGCTGCTCGCCGGCCGCCAGGGACCGCAGGCCCCGGGCGTCGCCGAACTCGTCGCCGAACTGGCGGAGTCGGGCGCCGAGGTGAGCGTGCGGGCCGCCGACCTCGGCGACCGGGACGCCGTCGCGGCGCTGCTCGCGGCCGTCCCCGCCGAGCGGCCGCTGACCGCCGTGGTGCACACCGCCGGAGTCCTGGACGACGCCGTGCTCGGCTCGCTCACCGCCGAGCGGCTGCGCACCGTCCGCCGGCCCAAGGCCGACGGTGCCCGGCACCTGCACGAGCTGACCCGCTCCCACGACCTGGCCGCGTTCGTCCTGTTCTCCTCCGCCGTCGGCCTGCTGGGCAATCCCGGCCAGGCCAACTACGGTGCTGCCAACGCCGAGTTGGACGCGCTGGCACAGCATCGGACGGTGCGGGGGCTGCCCGCCGTCTCGCTCGCCTGGGGCCACTGGGCGCAGGCCGAGGGCGGCATGGCGGCGGGGCTCAGCGCCGCCGAGCGGGAGCGCCTCGGCGCCACCGGCCTGGCGCCGATGACCGACGAGCAGGCGCTCGCGCTGTTCGACGCCGCGCTCGGCACCCCTGGCGGAGCCCCCGGCACCGCCGGTGTCCCGGACGCCGCCCTGGTGGCCGCCCGGCTCGACCCGGCGGCCGTGCCCGCCGACCGGCTGGCGCCGGTGCTGCGCGGACTCGCCCGGCACCGGTCCCGTCCGGCCGCCCGGGGCGGCGCCGACGGCCCGGCCGCGCTGCTGGCCCGACTGGCCGGGCAGCCGCCCGCCGAGCAGGAACGGCAGCTGCTGGCGCTGGTCCTGGCCACCGCCGCGGCCGTCCTCGGCCACCCGGACGCGACCGCGATCCGGCCGGAACTCGGCTTCATGGACAGCGAGTTCGACTCCCTCGGGGTGATCGAGCTGCGCAACCGGGTGAACACCGCGACCGGTCTGCGGCTGCCCACCACCGCCCTCTTCGACCACCCCACCCCGGCCGCCCTCGCCGCCTATCTGCGCGAGCGGCTCGCCCCGCCACCGGCCGCCCCGGCCGGAGCGCCGGAACCGGCCTCGGGATCCGAACCCGCCGACACGGCAGCCGAGTTCGACCGGCTGGAGCGCACCCTGACCGCCCTCGCCGCCGACCCGGCCGCCCGGGCCGAGGCCGTCGACCGGCTCACCGCCCTGCTCGCCGGCCTGACCGCCGCCGAGGGCGACGGAGGCGTCGGCGACCTCGCCACCCGCACCTCGCCACCCGCATCACCGACGTCAGCGACGACGACATCTTCGACTTCATCGACAACGAGCTCGGCATTTCCTGAGAGAGGCACCGCAGATATGAGCACCAACGAGCAGAAGCTGCGCGACTACCTCAACAAGGTTGCCGCCGAGCTGCACCAGACCCGCCGCCGTCTGCGCGACGCTGAGGCCCGCGCCGCCGTCACCGACCCCGCCGCCGACGGCGGGGCGGAGGAGCCGATCGCCATCGTCGGCATGGCCTGCCGCTTCCCCGGCGGCGCCGACACCCCCGACGAGCTGTGGCGGCTGGTCACCGAGGAGCGCGACGTCGTCGGCCCCTTCCCGACCGACCGGGGCTGGGACCTCGACCACCTCTACGACCCCGACCCCGACCGGGCCGGCCGCAGCTACGCCCGCGAGGGCGGATTCCTCTACGACGCGGGCGAGTTCGACGCCGACTTCTTCGGCATCTCGCCCCGCGAGGCGCTCGCCGCCGAGCCCCAGCAGCGCCTGCTGCTGGAGACCGCCTGGCAGGCCCTGGAGGACGCCGCGATCGACCCGGCGGCCCTGCGCGGCACCCGCACCGGCGTGTTCGCGGGCGTCATCGCCCAGGAGTACGGGCCGAGCATGCACCACCTGCCCGCCGAGCAGACCGACGGCTACGTCCTCACCGGCACCACCACCTCCGTCGCCTCCGGCCGGATCGCCTACACCCTCGGCCTGGAGGGCCCCGCCGTCACCGTCGACACGGCCTGCTCCTCCTCGCTGGTCGCGCTCCACCTCGCCGCGCGCTCGCTGCGCTCCGGCGAGAGTTCGCTCGCCCCTGTCTCTTATACACATC
>NZ_JZWY01001063.1:0-393 GCF_000966955.1 Streptomyces sp. NRRL S-495 | reverse complement strand
CGGCCTGGCCGCCGACGGCCGCTGCAAGCCCTTCGCCGCCGCCGCCGACGGCACCGGCTGGGGCGAGGGCGCCGGCCTGCTGGTCCTGGAGCGGCTCTCCGACGCCCGCCGCAACGGCCACCGGGTGCTCGCCCTGCTGCGCGGCTCCGCCGTCAACCAGGACGGCCGCTCCAGCCAGCTCACCGCCCCGAGCGGCACCTCGCAACAGCGGGTGATCCGGGCCGCGCTCGACTCCGCCGGGCTCACCGCCGCCGACGTGGACGTGGTTGAGGCGCACGGCACCGGCACCCGGCTGGGCGACCCGATCGAGGCGCAGGCGCTGATCGCGACCTACGGTTCCGGGCGGGCCGAGGGCGCTTCGCCGTTGTGGCTGGGTTCGGTGAAGTCGAACAT
>NZ_JZWY01001062.1:0-3832 GCF_000966955.1 Streptomyces sp. NRRL S-495 | reverse complement strand
ACACCCGCATATGCTGATCCGCGCTCGAACGGATCGACGACCGTCCGTCCGGGCCGCGGGCCGGGATGCCGGAGGGGGCAGGTCCGCGGACACGCACACGCAGGGGGACGAGGACATGCGGGACGAACGGGAACCCGACGGGTACCAGGGGTACGCCGGGCACACCGAGCTCGACGGGTACGACATCGAGTACGGGGACAGGAACGGGGACGAGGCAGGCGCACCGCGCCGCTCCGGCGCCCGGAAGGCCGTCCTGGCCGCCGTCGGAGGGGTGTCCGCCGCGCTGCTGGCGGTCGGCGGGTACGGCCTCCACAACATCGTGACCGCCGTGCAGGGCGGGTCGTCGAACGGCGGCAGCGGCGGCGGCGCTCAGGCGTCCGAGACCGCGGCGAAGACCCCGCAGGCGCCGCCGACCACCGAGGAGGCCGCCGCGGTGGCCAAGGACTTCCTGGCGGCCTGGGGCCGCGGGGACGTCACGGCCGCATCCGCGCTGACCGACCGGCCGGAGACGGCCCGCGCGGCGCTGGCCGCCTTCCAGGAGAACGTGCCGGCCCGCACGCTGGCGCTGACCGCCACGGGCCCGGCGACCACCGGCACGGACGGGGAACCGGTCGTCGGCTTCCGGGCGAAGGCCGAGTTCGAGGGCGCGACCGGTGCCTGGGAGTACGACAGCACGCTCGGCGTCGTCCGGGGCGGGAGCGGCAAGGCCGTCGTGCACTGGGCGCCGACCGTGCTCCATCCGCACCTCGCCCAGGGCGGGACGATCGCCGTGAAGACGCTGCCCGACCCGGTCTCCAAGCCGACCGACCGCAACGGCAAGCCGCTCGAGGGCTTCCCCTCGCTGGCCGCCGTGCTGCCCAGGATCACGCCGGCCGAGGGCGAGACCGTCGTCAGCGGGCGGGCCGTGGTGCTCTCCGCGGCCGGGAAGGAGCCCGAGCAGCTGTACGTGCTCACCCCGCCGAGCGCTCCGCAGGTCAAGCTGACGCTGGACGCCGAGCTCCAGCGGGTGGCCGAGGAGGCGATCAAGCAGCAGGCCGCGGGCGGCAAGCCGGCCTCCCTGGTGGCGATCCAGCCGAGCACCGGCCACATCCTGGCGATGGCCTACTCGCCGAGCGGGCACAACCGCGCGGTCTCGGCCGGCCAGGCTCCCGGCTCCACGATGAAGGTGATCACCTCGGCGGCCCTGCTGGAGGCCGGGGTGACCCCGGACACTGTGGTGCCCTGCAAGGACACCACCAACTCGCCTCGGCAGTGGCACAACGACGAACGCGGTGACTTCCCCGCGTACACGCTCGCCGACGACTTCAGCCACTCCTGCAACACCGGCTTCATCGACAAGGGCCTGGAGAAGCTGCAGCCCGGCACGCTCACCAAGGTGGCCCGCGAGCAGTTCGGCCTCGGCCTGGAGTGGCACATCGGCATCGACAGCCGGGACGCCACGATCCCGGTGCCGCGCACCAATGACGAGGCCGCCGCGGAGTACATCGGCCAGGGCACGATCCAGGTCAACTCGCTGGCGATGGCCTCGGTCGCCGCCACCGTGCAGAGCGGAAAGTTCCGCCAGCCCGTCCTGCGGAACGACGCCAAGCGCGTCACCGCCCCGGGCTCACTGCCCGCCGGCGTCGCCAAGGACCTGCGCGCCATGATGGCCAGAACCGCCACCCAGGGCACCGCCCGCACGCCGATGGCCGGTCTCACCGGCCAGATCGGCGCGAAGACCGGCACCGCAGAATCCGGCGGAACAGCCACCAACAGCTGGTTCATCGCCTACCGCGGGGACCTCGCCGTAGCCGCCGAGGTCGACGGCGGCGGCCACGGCTTCGCCGCGGCCGGCGTGGCCGCGGCCCAGGTCCTCAAGGCCGGCGGCAAGGGCTGACGGCCTCCACCACGCCGTTGAGCCAGAATCGGACCGGCGGCCACACTTCGACGTTCCACCGGTGCCTGGCCGAGATGTCCCGGATTCCCGGTCTGGAGCCGGTGCCCGAGTCGGCCGACGGCGACCGACGGGCCTGGGGCCGCCCGGGCGCACCCGGACGACTGCATCAGGCACCGGGTGGAGATCCAGGTCAGCACCTGACAGCCAGTCAGAAGAACGGGTCCTCACCCGTGGGCCGTCGACCGACTCGCGGGTCGGACCAGCGTGGCCGACCTGGCGGTGACGGGCGTACTGCCCGGTCCTGGAACGACCGGGGCCGGCCGGCGGACCGCTCGGCGACCGGTTGGTCTTCGCGAGGTGGGCGCGAGGCGACCGCGGCCGGCCCGTTCCGCGGCCACTGAGGGAGCCGAGTGCGCGGTGTTCCCCCTGCCGGAGCGGGGTGCGGCGAACGGCTACGGCCCGCGACCCGGCGGGGGACGGCGGACGTGGCCTCAGTGGCGGTGACCGTGGGTGCCGTCTCTCCACCTGGCGTCGCCGCCGCCGTCCGGGATCGCTGTCAGGGCCGCAGGGATGCGGTCAGCCGTCGTCCGGGCGCTTGCTCGCGCCCCCGTGAGCGCTTCCACGCCCCCTACCTCTGCGGGTGCGGGTCGGTCAGGATGGCCGGGTTGGTGTCCCGTTACACGAAAGGGGAACCTGCTGATGGGATCGCACGAGAAGCCGCCGCCGGAGCTGGGGAAGGGCGAGGCGCCTCCGGGGAACGCCGACGGGCAGGTACCGAGGCCGGATCCGGGCAGCGACGGGAAGCACCGCGGCAAGCCGAAGAAGGACTGACGGTGGATCTGGCGAAGCGGCGCGCGGTCCTGGACGAGGCGATGGCCGCGGGCGGGGACTGGCCGGAGCGCTCCCCTTGGCTGCGGGAGGCCGTGGCCGCGCTACCGCGCGAGATGTTCGCGCCGGACCGGTTGTGGCGGTGGGACGGGCACCATTACACGGCCGCCGACCGGCGCGCGGACGCGGAGGGCTGGGCAGCGGTGCTGTACGCCGGTCCGGACGTTGCCGCGGTGACCCAGGTGACGGGCGGGCTGCCGTCCTCCAGCATCTCCGCGCCGGGCGTGGTGGTCGACATGCTGGACTCGCTGCGGCTGGAACCAGGTCACCGGGTGTGGGACATCGGTGGCGGGCAGGGCTGGAACGCGGCCCTGGCCGCGTGGCGGGCCGGTCCCGGGCGGGTGGTGTCCACGGAGATCGACGCCGATCTCGCGGCCTTCGCCCGTCGGCGGCTGGCGGCCGCCGGCCTGGAGGTCGAGGTGCTCACCGGGGACGCCACCACCACCGGCCCCTGCGGCGAACGGTTCGATCGGGTGATCGCCACCTACGCGGTCGAGCGGGTGCCGTGGACGTGGGTGGAAGCGTGCCGACCGGGCGGGCGGATCGTCTACCCGTGGGGTCGGCTCGGGCACGTCGCGCTCACCGTCGCCGACGACGGGCGCTCGGCGTCCGGCTGGGTGCAGGGGCTGGCGCAGTTCATGGCCGACCGCACCGGCCCGGTGCCGCCGACGGCCGGCTGGGCCGGGTACACCGCGGTGCGCGGCGGCGGACCGGCCGCCACCGAGCGGCGGATCGAGCGCGACCTCGCCCCGCTCGAAGGCGACTGGGACCTGCGGTTCGCCCTGCGGGTCGCGGTGCCGGACGCGATGGTCACGACCGGCCGCGACGAGGACGGCGTCAACGCCTGGGTCCACGACGGCCGCACGTCGTGGGCGTCGTTCTCCGCGGTCGGGGACGGCACGACCGTGCTGCACCAGGGCGGGGAGCGGCGGCGGATCGGCGACGAGCTGGTGACCGCCTGGAGGGTGTGGGAGGAACTCGACCGGCCAGAGCCGTACGACTACGGCGTCACCGTCACCCCCGACCGCCAGTGGGTGTGGCTGAACCAGCCGGACACCGACGGGCCCC
>NZ_JZWY01001061.1:0-1095 GCF_000966955.1 Streptomyces sp. NRRL S-495 | reverse complement strand
GGCCCCGGTGGCCCATCGACGACGCGACGCCCGCCGCGTCGGGCTGAAGCAGCCCGGCGGCCGTCCACCCCGACCAGGTCCGCGCCGGCCCCGGTGGCGGCCGAGGTCGTGAGCAGTTCGGTGACCCGTCTCGAAGAAGTTCGACGGCGCCTCGGCGAACTTCGGCCGACCCCCACGGCCGAGCGCTTCAGTCAGCGGGTCCCCCGAAGCCGATCAGGCCGCTCTCGCCGACCCGGTGCAGGAAGTCCCGCGGGTGGTTCGGCCGCTCGCAGCGGCACGTCCGGTACCCGCGCGACGTCCGGCCAGCGCGCGGGGTCGACGAAGGGTGTCGGCGTCGCGGTCGGGGAGGCCGTGGTCGTCATGGAGCGGGCACCTCTTCGGTGGGAACGGGATGGTCGTCGGACCGGGACGGGCCGGCCGCGGGGCAGGTAGCGGCGGAGACGGTGTCGAACATGGTCACGGGTTCCCCTCCCGACCGGGCCGCGGCGCAGCGCGGCCCGCGATGTCGTCGCACCCGTTCTTCGGAACCGCGCCCGAACCGGATTGGCCCCGGCCCGGCCGCGGCGGTGAACCGGAACGACGGCAGCAATGCCGCACCGCTTCTGCGTCGGCTCCCGCAGCGGGAAGCGGCGGCCTGCCCGGCCTGCGGAGCGAGCCCCCGCCGGCACCGACCAGGGCGCGGTGTCGCACGGCCGCGGGTCGGCGGCCGTCACCCTCACCCGGATGGGCGCCGGCGGATCGGTACTGTGGCCGGACAACCCGTTGAGAGGCGCCCTCCCCCATGGCCAAGAACGCCGCCGAACCACGTCCCGCAGCCCGCAGGCCCCTGCTGCAGCTGAACGGTGTCAGCCGCTCGTACGGCGAGCGGGAGGTGCTGCACCCCGTGAGCCTGTCGCTGGCCGCCGGAGAGTGCGTGGCGCTGCTCGGGCACAACGGATCGGGCAAGTCGACCCTGCTCAGGGTCGCGGCCGGACGCGACGCCCCCAGCAAGGGCACTGTGGTCTTCGACGGCATCCCGATGGACGAGAACGACCCCCGGGTCCGGGCCCGGGTCGCGGTGGTCGGCGACACCGTCGCCTGTTACCCCGACCTGAC
>NZ_JZWY01001060.1:0-6329 GCF_000966955.1 Streptomyces sp. NRRL S-495 | reverse complement strand
CCGTCCGCGAGCACCTGCTGCTGGTCGCGGTCGCGCACGGGGTCGCCGATGCGCCCGGCTGGGTCTCCCAGGTACTGGACGGCCGGATGCTCACGGAACGGGCCGACGCGCTGCCCTCGGCCCTCTCCTCCGGGCAGATGCAGGCCCTGCTGCTGGCCTGCGCGCTGGTGCGCCCGCGCGACCTCCTGCTGCTGGACGAACCCGAGCAGCGACTCGACCCGGACGCCCGCCGGCACCTCGCCGACCTGCTGAAGGCCGAGCTGGCCGACGGCGTCGCGGTGCTGCTGGTCACCCACCACACCGACCTGGCCATGGACGTGGCCGACCGGGTGGTGGTGCTGGAGGATGGCAGGATCCTGAAGCAGGGCGCTACCCGTAAGGTGCTGGCGGCGGATTTCGCGGCCCGCACCGCCGCAGGCTCGGCACCGCCGCTCCTCCCCCGAAAGCCGCTCCCGCCGCCGAGGCCCGGACGGACGACGACCGGACCGACGACGGCTCGACCAACGACGGGTCGACCAACGACGGGTCGATCGGCGACGGCTGGACGGACGACGGGTCGACCGGTGACGGCTGGACGGACACCGACTGGTCCGAGGACTGGACCGACGAGACACTCGCCCTGCTCCGCACCCTGCGCGCCCCCCACCGGCGCAACCGCGCCAAGTCGGTCGGCTTCGCCGTCTACTGCGTGGTACTCATCCTGATCATCTGGGGCGGCGTGCCCAGCCTCGGCCTGTTCCTGCAGGCGTCCATGGGCGCCGACTACACCGGCCACGGCGGCGACCTGCTCGCCGCGATGCCCGCCGGCATCACCGCGATCGGGCTGGCCACCTTCCTCCTGCTGGTCCGGGACGGCCTGTGGCGCGGCCCGGTGGTGCCTCCCCGGGCGGCGGCCGACTGGCTGCTGATCCACCCCGTCCGACCCCGCCCGGTGCTCCGGCCGTGGTTCTGGCTGTCCTGCGCCGTGGCCGCGTTCCCCGGCCTGGTGGCGGCGGTCGGCGGCATGGTCGCGCTCGGGCTCACCGTCCGGACCGGCCTGCCGGCCGCGCTCGGCTGGTGCCTGCTCGGGGGCCTGTGCGTGCCGCTCCTGGCCACCTGCGCCGCGCTGGTGGTGGAGCGCAGCGACCGCGCCGCCCGCTGGGTGCGCCGCCTCACCCCGTATCTGACACTGCTGATCATCGCCCTGGCGGGGCAGAGCGCGCTGGCCGTCGCCGGTCACCCGGTGCGCTGGCTGGAGCTGGTCGAAATGTGGTCGGGGCCGTGGGGCTGGGCCGCGATCGCCGCACTGGCGCCGACCCCGGCCGCCGTGACGGGCGGCTGGGTGGCCGCCGCACTGCTGCTGGTGTCGACCGGTGCCGCCCTGGTGCTCGCCGACCGGGCCGCCGCGACGGTCCCACTGGCCCGGCTGCGGGAGCGGGCCAGGACCGCCGCCGGGGTGCTGGCCGCGCTCCGGACGGTCGAGCTGCGCAGCGCGCGGCTGGCGGTGAACAGCGCCAACGGCAGCGCCCGGCAGCGCCGGCTCCGGCTGCCCGCGCCCCGGCGGGCCTGGCTGGTGGTGCCGTGGCGGGACACCCTCGCCCTGCTCCGCTCCCCCGCCCGGCTGGGCCGCGCCATGGTGCTCACCGTGCCCGCGCTGCTCTGCGCCGTCCTCGCGCACGGCGCCGCGGGCGCACTGTCCTGGCTCGCCACCGCCGTCGCGCTGACGTTCGGCTACCTGGCCGTCGCACAGTTGCTGGAGCCGGCCCGGATCGAGACGGACGATGTCCGGCGGGCCTCCTGGTCGCCGTACCCGTTCGCCGCCCTGATGCTGCGCCACGCCATCGTTCCGACGCTGGCCGGGGTCCTGCTGGGGCTGGCCTGCACCGGGGCGCTGCTGGCGGCGGGCACGGGCCCGGCGGCCTGGCTCGCACCGGCCGCCGCGCCGGCGCTGGTCGCGGCGGGACTGGTGAACGCCTGCCGCGGGGTGCTGCGCAAGGACCTGATGTTCTCCCCCGCCCAGGGCGCCGGCGGTGGGACGGGCCCGCTGCTGTTCGCCGTCTGGTACGCGGCCGGGCCCGCCGTGGGCGTGGCGGCGCTGACGCCGATGTTCTCCTCGGCACTGCGCAGCGGGGCCCTCGCGCCGGTCGGCAGGGCCGCCCTGATGGCGGTGGTGGTCGCGGTCCTGCTGCTGCGCTGGGCACAGGCCAGGGCAGCGAAGATGAGCAGGGCCCGTCCCGGGGGGAGCACTCCCTAGAACCGGGAGGAGCACTCCCCCGGTCCTGGGGGGGAGCTCTACCCAGGACCGGGGGGAGCTCTCCCCAGAAGCTGACGATCTGCAGGAACGTGCCGGGGTTGTCGTCGTAGCCACTGGGCTTCACCGCGAGGCCGACGATCCGGCGCAAGCCCGTGCCGAGGTCGGTCGCGGCGGGCGACGGACGGTCTACAGGCGACGACCGGCGAGTGGTCGGAGGGCTTGTCGTGCGGTGCGGTCGGCCGGGCCTCCACCACGCTCGACAGCTTGTCGATGGCAGTGGAGACCTCCTGGAACTTGGCCAGCAGCGAGTGGCTGATCAGGATGTGGTCGATGAGCTCGTGCTGGCCCTCGAAGATGCGGGAGAAGCCGCCCTGCTCCAGGAGCTTCGGAGCCAGATTCCACAGACGCTTGGCGTCGCCCTGGTCGGGGTGGTCGAAGCCACCGGTGCCCATCTGGGAGCCGGGCGGGCCGTACAGGATCTGGGTGGTAGCGGCCTGCCACTCGTCGTTGAAGTCGCCCAGCACGATGGCGTCGTGGGTTCGGCCGTCGCCCTGGAGCAGCTCGTCGGCCAGGGCGCGCATGGTGACGGCCTCGGCGGTGCGGCGGAAGAGCGCGTAGGCCCCGTATCGGGCGCGCAGGCGCTCATCGTTGGTGCTGTGCTGCTTGTTGGGGAAGGTCAGCAGCTTCGACTTCAGATGGCAGACGGCCACGTCCAGGCTGTGGCCCGGGGTCGGCTCCACCGTCACGGCGAGGCCACCGCGGCCCATCTCTCCGGTCGGGCTTCCCGGGATGCCGTCGTCCTCGACCTGGACGGGGTGGAGGTGGTCCGGGAAGTCCTTGCGCTGCCGAATGTTCGTGAGCGGCCACCGGCTGATGACGCCCACGCGGATGCCCCGAGGATCGGGATGGTTCGACAGCGCGGTGTGCCAGGTGCCCGGCAGCTTGGCCACCAGGTCGTCGAGCGCTTCCTGGCTGCCCACCTCCTGCACCCCGAGAAGGTCGGGACCGATCTCGGTGATGACTTCGGCCAGGGCCTCGACCTTGGCCTCGTACGTCGCCTGGTCCTTCGCGGCGCACGTGTTGGGGTTGGGCGGGCTGCCGACCGGCAGCGGCCGGCAGAAGTTCTCCACGTTCCAGGTCCCGATGATCGCGCTCACAGTTGCTCCCGTCGTCGTTCGGCCAGGTTGCGAGGCAGTGTTTCGCGCGTACGCGAACCAGGGGCGACTGGTGGGTGGAACGTGCCGCGCGTCCACTCGGCTGCCGTAGCTCTGCGATGCAGAACGCTGGGGCGCGCGACGCAGTCGACGCCCCGCGGTCGACAGCTCGGCGAGGACGGCGCCGCTGCGCGTGTTGGCGACGCCGGGCAGCGGCACCAGTCGTTCCATGCCGCCGACGGGGGGCTTGCCGCCCGCATCCTTCAGGACCTCGGCCGCGGCCGTGCCGACACCGGGGCCGAGGAGAACGCCTGCGGCCACGAGGGCGGCCGTAAGCAGGGAAGCGGCCCAACGGGCCACCTGTGGCCGTGAGTTCTGGGAACCAGTCTCTCTCCCGGGACGGAATCGCGGACCAGCCACGAGGCTAAGGCATGAACATGTCGCTCCGGTTCGACGTGCGCCCGCCGACCCCGGTCCCCCGGGTGGCAAGGGGAGGCGCTCCGCGGCGATCAGGCGATTATCGGCCATGCGCACCGCATCACTGTCTGATGACCTGTCATTGACACATGCTTGACCATCACTTTAATGTCGCAGTGGCGGCGACGAACGCGCCGCCGGATTACCGGTATATCTCGGAGGTCCGAATGGAACAGCTCATCAAGAAGATGACCCAGGACGACAAGTGGAAGGGCTGGGTCGCCGCCAACTCCGGAAGCACCGCCAAGGACGGCTGCATCAGCGCGGCCCCCAAGTCCGGGTGCATCAGCGTGGCCAAGGCCGGTTGTATCTCCTGACGCACCAACCGGCCCCTTGACGGCACAGGTCCGCCCTGAGCTGCGCCGACGAGGTTCGGGCCGGCCGGGACACCCGGTCGGCCCGGGCCCGCGGCGCACCCTCGCCGACGCGCTACCGCCCGTGCCGCGTGCCGTCCGCATCCCGCCCCGGGGCCGGGGAACCGGAGCCCCGGACACCGACCGGAGGTGACATTGAACGGCCAGCCGACCGCCGACGTGGTCGACCGGATCAAGGACATTCCCCTCTACCGCACATCGATCGAGCAGGGTTTTTTCCCCATTCTGGAGAAACCCGAGATCGCCCGCGGATTTCCCGACAACTGGATGACCCCGCAGCTGTCGGCCGCCCTCGCGGCCGGCGAGGCGGAGTTCGTGCTCTCCACCGGCACCAACCACGCCCGCATGCAGATCATCCGACCGCCCTACTTCCTGCTGAAGTCCTACTACCGCCTGTGGAGCGAGCACCCCGATCTCGCCGACACCTGGCGGGAGGGCTGCCACCGGGTCTCCCTCACCACCGTCCTGGCCACCGAGCACGTCGCCCGCGTCAACGCCCGCAAGCGGGGCGAGGAGCCGGTGGGCGAACCGGACCCGCGCGACCGGTGGCTGGACGACCGCACCTTCTACCTCAACCTGCGACTGGACCCGGACCACTGGCAACGGGCCGACGTCGAGCGCATGCTCGCCGAGATCCGCGACGCCGCCCACGCGCACCCGCGCGGCCGCTACCTCCTCGACTGTTCCTCCTCCCACCTCGCCCACCTGGTGCGCAAGGCCCGCGCCTGGGGCCTGTGGGAGGGGTTCCCGCCGCCGGCGGCCGTCGTCCACGCCTACGAGTACACGCCGGCGAACGTGGCCCGGTACCTGCGCGAGCACTTCGACTGCCCGATCGTCGACCTGTTCGGCAGCACCGAACTCGGCTACCTCTACTACAGCGACCGCGGCGGCGACTACCGGCCCTACCTGCACGACATGAGCGTCGAACTGCTGCCCGTCGCCCCCGGCAGCACCATCCACAGCCTCATCGTCACCAGCGTGCGCAATCCCTTCATGCCGCTGGTCCGCTACCGCTCGGGCGACTGCGTTCGCACCGCGGACGGCAGCACTGACCCGGAGCACATCACCCGCTTCTGCGGCCGCGAGAAGGAACTGCTCGCCACCCCAAGCGGCCCCCGCGCCCAGGGCGACCTCGACGAAGCCGTCAGCGCCGTCACCCCGAGGGTCTTCCTCACCCGCCTGCACCTCGAGGAGCCGGGCGGGGCCGTCCTGCGCTGCACCACCTTCGACGCAGCCCCGCTCACCCGTGCCGAGAGCGACGCCCTGGCCGGTGCGGCCGCCGAACTCACCGGCCGGCACTGCCGCGTGGAGCACCACGACCACCTGCCCGTCGGCGCCTCCGGCAAGTACGCCTGGCTCGCCGCGTCCCCGACCGCCGCCACGATCCCCGCCCCGCCGGCCGGAGGTACCCGATGACCACCCAGTCCGAACCCCGGTCCGAATCGCAGGCCGAACCGCAGGCCGAATCCCCGTCCGAATCCGAGGCCGAATCGCAGGCCCGGTCCGAATCGCAGGGCCGTGTCACGGTCACGGCCACGGACCTCGAGGAGCTGCTCGGCGACGACCTCCACGCCGAGGTGGTCGCCCACACCGTCACCCGCACCGGCTGCACACCCGCCGACGCCGAACGCCAGGTCACCGAGTGTCTGCGCTACCTCTACCTCGTGTCCCGGCACCCCGAGGAGCTCGCCGGCCTCTTCCTTCCCGTCGAGCAGCACATCGACGAGATCTGGCACTACCTCATCCTGCAGACCCGCGAGTACCGCGCGCTGTGCGAGGAACGCCTGCCCGGCCGGTTCTTCGTCCACCACCGCGGCATCCCGTACGAGTCCTACCAGGAGGAGCCCGGCCGCCGGCAGGCCGCCGAGGAGGCACTGCGCTGGATCCCGCTCTACTGCCGTGCCTTCGGCCCCTTCGACGAGGGAGCGCTCGCCCACTGGACCGTCGTCCGCTACCTCCACGAGCAGATGGACATGTCGCTGGAGGAGATCTCGGCACTGAACCCCCTGGCGTCCCCGTGACCGCCACCCCGGCGGCCGCCGCCGCACCCCGCCGCCCGCCGGGACCGACCGGGGCCGGACCGGCGGGAGC
>NZ_JZWY01001059.1:0-573 GCF_000966955.1 Streptomyces sp. NRRL S-495 | reverse complement strand
GGGCCGGACCGGCGGGAGCCGGTCCGGCGGGAGCCGGTCCGGCGGGGCACCCAGGGCCACCGGAGGCACCCGAGGCCCCCGAACAGCGGCGCATCCTGGCCGTCCTGGTCGCATCGCAGCTGGTCAGCGGCGCCGGACTCACCGCAGGCATCGTCGTCGGTGCCCTGCTCGCCGAGCAGATGCTCGGCTCCCCCGGCCTCGCCGGAATCCCCACCGCCCTGTTCACCGGCGGATCGATGCTCGGCGCGCTCCTCGTCGGCCGGCTGTCCCAGCGGCGCGGACGCCGCCCCGGCCTCGCCGCCGGCTACGCGATCGGCGCCCTGGGCAGCCTCGGTGTGGTCGCCGCCGTGGCCCTGGACCAGGTCGCGCTGCTGCTGCCCTCGCTCCTGGTCTACGGCGCCGGCACCGCCACCAACCTCCTCGCCCGCTACGCCGGTGCGGACCTCGCCGCACCCCACCGCCGCGCCCGCGCACTCAGCCGCGTCCTGCTCGCCGCCACCCTCGGCGCGGTCGCCGGCCCCAACCTCGTCCCGCTCACCGGCGACCTCGCCCGCGCCTGGGGCATCCCCCCAC
>NZ_JZWY01001058.1:0-4677 GCF_000966955.1 Streptomyces sp. NRRL S-495 | reverse complement strand
CGCCTGGGGCATCCCCCCACTGGCCGGACCCTTCCTGCTCGCCGCCCTCGGCTACACGGCGGCGGCCGTCCTCCTCACCGCACTGCTGCGCCCCGACCCCCTCCACCTGGCCCGGGCCCGGCTCCCCGCCCCGGACACCCTGGACGCCGTCCGGGGCGGCGACGCCGACGACGAGGCCGACCCAGTACGGAAGGACGCCGGCCGACCACGAGGCCCGGGCGTCGCCACCGGCCTGTGGATCATGCTGCTCGGCCAGTTCCCCAAGGTCGCCCTCATGACGATGACACCCGTCCACCTCGCCGCCAACGGCCACGGCACCGCCACCATCGGCCTGGTCGTCTCGCTCCACATCGCCGCGATGTTCCTGCCCTCCCCGCTCACCGGCCTCCTGACCGACCGCCTCGGCGCCCTCCCCGTCGCCGCCGCCTCCGGCGTCCTCCTCTGCGCGGCCGCACTCCTGGCCGCCGCCGCGCCGGGGGACTCCGTACCCCTCCTCGCCGTGGCCCTCACCCTCGCCGGCATCGCCTGGAACCTCGGCCTCGTCAGCGGAACGGCCGTCATCACAGCCGCCCTGCCACCGGGGCACGGCGCCAACACCCAAGGACTGGCCGACGTCGGCCTCGCCGTCGCGGGCAGCACCGGCGGCCTGCTCTCGGGCCTGGCCGTCACCGCCGGCGGCTACGACACCCTCGCCCTCACCTGCGCGGCGACAGCCCTCCTCGTCACGCCACTGGCCCTGCGTGCGGCCCGCACCGGCACCTGACCCCGGTCGGCCCCGGACAGATCCCGCCGGACCCCGACCGACCTGGGCCCGCCGAACCGGGACCCGGCGAGTCCCTCCTCGACCTCCGCCCAACATCAGCCACAGGCCACCTCCAACACCGCCGCACCGACACCCACCCACCAATCCACCGCCACCGCCACCGCCACCCTCGCAACCACAACCGAGCGTTTCGACTCGTCACGGCGCCAGGCCGGACCCCACACCCCCACTGACACCCCGCACCGGCCCGACCCTCCCGAACGAACCAGGCAAACCGGACCCAACCGAATGGAAGTTCCGCGGTGACCCGACCACCGTCTACAACCCCGACACGGTCTGTCGACCGTCATCCGGTCCGTAGCGGCCCTGACGTCGGCCGCACACTCCAGGACGGCGAGCCCGTCGAGGGCGACCGCCACGTCGGACTGCGCCGATCCGACCCCAGGTTCCCCGACGGGGCTTCGAGGGTCTGCGGACTGCGGAAGTTGCTGACGTCCGTGTCCCGGCCGGGGGGGGTTGTGCCCAGGCGGGCGACGGCGCTGCCGATCACGCCCGCGGCCGATGACTGGCAGGTGCCACCACCGCCGCCGCCTCCCCCGGCACCGACCTACTGCTCCCCCACCGGTCAGGGTCGGATCGGCCGCAGCGGGGACTGCGGGTGGGCACCGGCGACGGCGCCCACCCGCAGTCCGGCGATCAGCTCCAGGGGTTGGCGGGCTGGTCGTTGATGGCAGTCCAGAAGCGCGTGTTGGTGGGCAGAGTGCCGTTGGCCCACAGGCCCCAGCCGGAGGCATCGTGGAACTCGGCCATCCGGAAGCCGGCACCGAATGCACCGGCGCACTTCTGGTCGGCCGCAGCGCGGCTCGTGAGCTGGCTGCCGGGCAGCGGCGCGGTGGCCTTCACCTCACCGCCCACCCAGCTGTGGAAGCCGCTCGTGGGGACACCGGCCGGGGCGGGGCGGCCGTCCTGCTTGAGGCACAGCAGGGGCAGCACGGCGCTCGACGGGGTGTCGCCGCTGTACGGGTTGCTGTTGGTCGAGTTGTCGTAGCCGACGTGCACCACGTTGTCCGCGCGCTGTTCCAGGTTGGCCCAGGTCATGCCGGCGTGCTGGCCGCCGAACAGTGCCTGGTAGGCGGTGCTGTAGATGTTCCACTGCTGGTAGCTGCCGTAGTCGCAGCCGCGCATGACCAGCTTCCAGCCCCCGAAGGTCCTCTTCGAGTTGTCCAGGCACTGCGAGGTCGACACGTTCTTCAGCCGCACTCCGAGCATGCCGTAGAGCGGCGGCTCCGCCTGGAACGGGGTGATCTCCCACTGCTGGCTGGTGAGACCCACCAGACAACCGGAGCCCACCACACCGTCGAACTGGGTCAGACAGCGATCGCCCTCGGGGGCGGGGGTGGTGATCGTGTACCGCTCCGGGTAGCCGACGACGGGTTTGATCACCCACATGCCGGGGTTGTCGGACGGGGCGCAGGGGTGCATGTCCTGGGACTCGGCATGCCCGTCCGGACAGCGCTCGGAGTACTGGTTGAACAGGACGGTCGCAGGGGTGTCGGCGGACGCACCGCCGGGCACCAGGCCCAGACCGGTCACGGCGAGCGCGAGGGCGAGCCCGAGGCGCCTGAGGGTTGAGCGCATGACTGTCTCCTGAGGGGTCAATGGAGTGACGGACCGCCGGGTGCGCACGTGCATCGGCCGGCGGTCGGTAGCGCCCGGACCGTGCTGCCTCCGCGGTCCGGACGAGGGAGAGTCTTGTCGCGGCGCACGGGTCGCCGGTAGTGGCTGATGTCATCGGCCGGGCGGGCCGTGTCATGGCCGACCGATGACAGTTGTCATGGCCTTTGGGCTGGTTCGGCCACAGACAACAGGTGACGGCGGATTCTAGGCTGGCCGGACATGATCACCTCACCCCCGCGGTCCGGGGCGGTCGAGCTGGGGAGGCTGGGCCGCCTGACCTCCTGGACGTTGCTCGCTCTGGGACCCCTTTGGCTGCTGCTGGCCGCGAACGACGTCGTGTTCAACCTGAGCCCCGGGCGTCGGGTGCTGGCCGCTCCGGTGCTCGCCGCCGTCGCCGTCCAGCACACCCTGCTGATCCGTCGGGCGGTGCCCAGCGGCCCCGCGAGCCGGGGCCCCCGGGGCGACTCGGCCATCGCCGGCGGGCAGTGGAACGTCCTGCTGCTGGCCGCAGCGATCGCGACCTGGGGCGACATGGCGGACCGCCCGTACACCGCGATCGACTGGGCCATGGTGCCCGGGGCCATGGCGGCGGCCATGGCCCTGTCCCTGCCCACGCGGGCGCGCCGACGGCTCCTGACAGCGGTCGCGCTGGGCTGCGCGGTGCTGGGTGAGGCGGTGGCGCAGTGGCGTCAGGGCCACCCCGACCTGTTGCCCGGGGTCCCGGCGGCGACCGGCGCAGCGATGGTGCTGTTCATCGCCGGGGTGGAGTTGGTACTGGTCCGGTTGTGGCGGGCGGTGCTGGAGGCCGAACACGTCCGCGAGACCACGGCCGCCCTGGCCGTGGCGGAGGAGCGGCTGCGGTTCGCCGCTGATCTGCACGATCTCCAGGGCCACCGGCTCCAGGTCATCACGCTCAAGGGCGAGCTCGCCGAGCGGCTGATCGGCCGCAGCGACCAGGAGGCCCGTGCGCAGCTCCGGGAGATCACCGACCTGGCCCGCGCCGCTCTGGAGGAGTCCAGGGCCGTGGTCCACGGCTACCGGCGCGCCAGCCTGAGCACCGAACTGGCCAACGCCGCCGAAATCCTGGAGGCCGCCGGGATCCGCGCCACCGTCGACGGCGACGCCGCACACATCCCGCACCAGCTCCAGCCGGCCTTCGCCGCCCTGGTCCGCGAGGGCGTCACCAACATCCTGCGCCACAGCCGGGCCCGCCACTGCCGGATCACCATCACCGCCTCCCCGGGCCGGGCCCTCGTGCTGCTGCGCAACGACGGCGCCCCGTCACATCCCGCGGACCCCGGCAGCGGTCTGGCCGGACTGCAAGAACGCTTCCACGCCATCGGCGGGTGCATCCGCATCGCCACCCACCCCGGCGGCCACTTCGAACTGGCCGGCCACGCCTCCCGGGAGACCCCTGCGTGATCCGCATCCTGCTCGCCGACGACGAGGACCTCATCCGCGGCGCCCTCGCCGCACTCCTCGACCTCGAACCCGACCTGATCGTCACCGCCCAGGCCCCGGACGGCCGCGCAGCCGTCGAAGCCGCCGCCCGTCACCCGATCGACATCGCCCTGCTGGACCTGGAGATGCCCCACCTCGACGGCATCTCCGCCGCCCAGGCCATCAACAGGCACCATCCGGTCCGCACCGTCCTCGTCACCCGCCACGCCCGGCCCGGCGTGCTGCGTCGCGCACTGGCGGCGGGCATCCAGGGATTCGTCCCGAAAACCACTCCCGCCACCGAGCTGGCCGCAATCCTGCGGGACATCCACGCCGGCGGCCGCTACATCGACCACCGCCTCGCCACCCACGCCCTCACCGAGACCCCTGTCCCGAGACCCCTGTCCGCTGACCCCGCGCGAACTCGACGTCCTGCGCGCCGTGCGCCACGGCCAGGCCATCAGCGGGTTCGCCGAACAGCACCACCTCGCGCCCGGCACCGTCCGCAACTACCTCTCCGCTGCCATCACCAAGCTCGCCGTCCGTACCCGCCACGAAGCGGCGCGCCGTGCCTGGGAGGAAGGGTGGATCTGAGGTCGGGCCCGCGCGGGGGCCTTCGCAGGGGACATCCGACTTCGGCGGGACCGGCCCACCCACCGGGACGCGGAGTCGGCGGCCCGCCGGCCGGTGGTTACGCGCAGGTGTCGAGCATTTCGGTCAGGGCCGCCTTCTCGGGCACGGTGATGGACAGGCCGTGGACGTGCTTGGTGTCGGTCCAGGCCCGGCTGTAGGTGCAC
>NZ_JZWY01001057.1:0-584 GCF_000966955.1 Streptomyces sp. NRRL S-495 | reverse complement strand
GACCGGTCCTGCTCGCGGTCGCGCACGGCAGCCGCTCCACCGCCGGGGTGGCCGCGAACCGGGCGCTGCTGCACCGGGTCCGGCTGCTGCGCCCGGGCCTCGACGTCCGCTGCTGCTTCCTGGACCTCGCCCGCCCCGCCCTCCCGGAGGCGCTCGCCGCGCTGGACGGACGGGCCGCGGTGCTGGTCCCGCTGCTGCTCGGCGGTGGCTACCATTTGCGGGTCGACCTGCCCGGGGCGCTCACCGCCGCCGGACTGACCCGCCTTCCGCTCGCCCGGGCGCTCGGCCCCCACCCGCTGCTGGCCGCCGCGCTCGCCGACCGCCTCGCCGCGGCCGGTCGCCCGGCCGGCGCCGGGCCGGTGGTCCTCGCGGCGGCGGGCTCCTCCGACCCGGCCGCCAACGCCGACACCGCGCGGACGGCCGAGCTGCTCGCCGAGCGCCTCGGTGACGGCAGCCCGGTCGTCCCCGCCTACCTGTCCGCCGCCCGCCCGACCCCGCGGGAGGCGGTCGCCGCCCTGCACGCCGCCGGCCACCGCCACGTCGCCGTCGCCACCCATCTGCTCGCCCCCGGCTTCTTCGCCGAC
>NZ_JZWY01001056.1:0-3585 GCF_000966955.1 Streptomyces sp. NRRL S-495 | reverse complement strand
CCCCCGGCTTCTTCGCCGACCGCGCCGCCGCCACCGGCGCCCGCTGGACGAGCGCCCCGCTCGGCACCCACGAGGCGCTCGCCCGGCTGGTCGCTCTGCGGTACGACGAGGCCCGGGTCGAATCGCTCGCCGCCGCGCGCTGACCGGCGGGTCCCACGAGCGGGTTCAACCGGCGGGTTCAACCGTCAGGCGCGCCGCCGCCGGTGGTACGCGTACGTCAGCGCGAGGATCAGCGGCCCCCAGAGAACGAACAGCCCGCTCGTCACCGCGGCCAACGCCCGCCACCAGCCGTTGACGAAGTCGACCTCCTGGAAACCCGCGAGCTCGAAGGTGGTGAGCACCCACTGCACGGCCAACGCCGTGAACGCGCCACCCGCCATCGTCCCGGCGGCCACCACGACCCATGCGGGCACCCGCTCGCCCCACGGCCGGACCAGCCCGGCACAGAGCAGCGCAAAGGCCTCGGAGAGCAGGCTCAGCGCGAGGACGTAGGGCACCGTCACCCAGAGCGACAGGTCCTCGCGCGGCATGTCCATCCCCATCTGGAACCCGAACCCGAACGGCAGCCGCCACAGGCACACCGGCAGGGCGAGCAGGGGCAGCGCCCGGACGGTGCGCAGCGCCCAGCCGGGGACGGGCCGTTCGGTGGCCGGGCTCACGGCCGGCTTCGCCGCCGGGTCCGTCGTCAGGTCCGTCGTCGGGTCCGTGGTCGGGTTCATCGCCGCTGTGGTCATGACTCCACCCTCCGCCCCGGCCGGTACCCCCGGGATCGTGCGCGGGCCCGATCCCCCTCCCCCACCCGGGGGAGGCCCGCCCCGACCTCCTCCGGGCTGTCGACCTCCTCACACCCGACGCCCAATCCCCCACCGCGCTCCCCCCGCCCCCTATGGTGATCTTCCTCGGCACGGACACGGACCGGACGATGGGGTGGAGCAGATGGGCATGTCCCTCACGGCACATCAGCTGATCGGACTGCTGGTCGACCCCGGCTCCTTCGTGAGCTGGGACGATCCGGTGACCACCGAACCGCGCGACGCCGAGTACCGGGCGAGTCTGACCCGCGCCCGGGAGCGGACCGGCATCGACGAAGCGGTGGTCACCGGCATCGGCCGGATCGGCGGGGGACAAGCAGCCCTGATCGCCTCCGAGTTCGGCTTCCTCGGCGGGTCGATCGGCGTGGCCACGGCCGAACGGATCACCCGGGCCGTCGAACAGGCCACCGCCGCCCGGCTCCCGCTGATCGCCCTCCCGGTCTCCGGCGGCACGCGGATGCAGGAGGGGTCGGCGGCGTTCCTGTGCATGCTGCGGATCACCGCCGCCGTCCAGGCCCACCGGGCGGCCGGACTGCCCTACCTCACCTATCTGCGCAACCCCACCATGGGCGGGGTGTTCGCCTCCTGGGGCACCCTCGGGCACCTGGTGTTCGCCGAGCCGGAAGCACGCCTGGGCTTCCTCGGCCCACGCGTGTACGAGGAGCTGCGGGGCGTCCAGCTGCCGCCGGACGTGCAGCGCGCCGAGACGCTCGCCGAACGCGGCCTGGTGGACGCGGTGGTCGCGCCCGAGGAACTGCGCGAGGTACTGCGCCGCTCGCTGTCCGTTCTCACCCGCCGCGCCCTGCCCTCTCCTTCCCCTTCCTCCGTTCCCCCGGCCCCCGCTCCCCGTTCCCCCGTCGAACAGCCCGACGCCTGGGAGGCCGTCCTCCGCACCCGCCACCCCGACCGCCCCGGCACCCGCGAACTGCTGCGCCGCACCACCGAGGAACTCGTCCTCCTCGACTCCCCGGGCGGCCGTGACGGAGCCCTGGTCCGGGCGCTCGCCGTCCTCGACGGCCAACCCGCCGTGGTCGTCGGCCAGCAGCGCCGGGCCGGTGCCCAGGAACGCCCCTTCACCGCCGCCGACCTGCGCTCCGTCCGCCGCACCGCCCGGTTCGCCGAACAGCTCGGCCTCCCCCTCGTCACCGTCGTCGACACGGCGGGCGCCGAACTCTCCGCCCAGGCGGAGCTGGACGGCGTGGCCGTGGAGATCGCCCACTGCCTCACCACCCTCCTCTCCCTGCGCACCCCCGTGCTCGCCGTCCTCCTCGGCCAGGGCTCCGGCGGCGGCGCACTGGCCCTCCTCCCCGCCGACCGCGTCCTCGCCGCCGGCAACGCCTGGCTCGCCCCGCTCCCCCCGGAGGGCGCCTCCGCGATCGTCCACCGCGACGGCTCCCACGCCCCCGAGCTCGCCCGCGCCCAGGGCATCGGCGCCCACGACCTCGCCGCCGTCGGCCTGGTCGACACCGTGGTCCCCGAGCTTCCCGACGCCGCCGACGAGCCGGCCGCGTTCTGCGCCCGCCTCGGCCACGCCATCGCCACCGCCCTCGCCACCCTCACGGCCACCCCCGCTTCCGACCGCCTCACCGCCCGCACCACCCGCCACCGCCGCCTGGGCGACCTCGTCACCTGAGGTCGGCGGCCGGGGTTCGGGACAGCCGGGCTTCACGGATGTCTGGCTTCACGGATACCGGGCTTCACGGATACCGGGCTTCGACCCGTGGCCCTGTGGTGCCGGTCTCAGATCAACGGCGACGTGGCGTGCCGACGGCGCGGCCCTGGGTGACGGGGGCAGCGTTCAAACGGTGAGTGCGCTCACAGGGAATCCGTCGGCACGACGGCCGGTAGTGCTCACGGCCGGTGCGGTGCGGGTACCGGATCGGCGCAGGTCAGAAGCGGCCGCGGACGGCCTTCGAATCGACGGCGCGCGAGATCGCTACGACGGGGCGTCGTAGCAGAGGGGTCTTGGCGGGGGCCGATCCGGTCTGCCAACAATGGCTCTCGTCGCCAGCCGTACCCGGTACCTGTCCCACCGGAGTGCGGCTCTTCACGAATTTCTGCCGGTGCGCGCCCCGCGACCGTTACGGCCCCTGTCCGGCCACGGTCCGGGCGGGGCGAGCACCGGCCCAACCTGATTGAGGTCTTGTTCTTCATGCCCACTTTCAAGCTTCGTATGCGCACCTCGGCCGCTCTTCTCGCCGGTGCCGCCGGTCTGACCGCCATCGGCGCCGGTGTCATGCCCGCCACCGCCTCCGCCGCGACCGCCTCCCCGCAGGCCATCGCCGCGCAGATCGTGCCGGCGAACCAGCTCTCCTCGTTCAGCCAGATCATCTCCCACGAGTCCAGCTGGAACGTGACCGCGACCAACCCGAGCTCGGGTGCGTACGGCCTGGCGCAGGCGCTGCCGGGTTCCAAGATGGCCACCCACGGCTCCGACTGGAAGACCAACGCCACCACCCAGATCCGCTGGGCGCTGGACTACATGAACAGCCGCTACGGCAGCCCGAACGCCGCCTGGACCTTCTGGCAGAACCACCACTGGTACTAAGCCGACCCGAGGAACCCTCCACGGCGACGGCATCCGGACCAACTGTCCCCCCTCACCCCGGGGTCGGACAGGGACCACCGGGGTGACCGAGGCCCGGCCGCGCGCAATCCGCGCGGCCGGGCCTTCGGCCGTTCCTGCCGTTCGTGCGGTCCCCTTCTCTTTTGCCGTCGCCGCCGTTCCCGCCGTTCCCGCCGTCACCGCCGTCACCGCCGTTCCCGCCGGGCC
>NZ_JZWY01001055.1:0-1578 GCF_000966955.1 Streptomyces sp. NRRL S-495 | reverse complement strand
CCGCCCCCGCCGCCCCCGCCGTTCCCGCCGGGCCTGTGCCCGCCGGTCGCGTGTCCGCCCGCCGTGTCGTGCCCAGCAGATATATTCGGGCCGAGACGAAGTCCCGCCGCCGTTCGGGCCGTGCCCGGCCCCGCCCCGCCCCGCCCCGTTCGAGGAGCACCCGGTGCCCAAGCCCCCGCGCCCGGCGACCGCCACCACCCGGACCGTGGCGCAGGTCAACCAGACCGTGCTGCTGGAGGTGCTGCGTCGCAACGGTTCGCTCTCCCGGCAGCGGCTGGCGGCCGAGAGCGGACTGTCGACCGCGACCGTGCACCGTCTGGTCGAGGCGCTGCGCGCGGCCGGGCTGGTGCTCGTGGAGCCCGAGCGTGCGCCGTCCAGCGGCGGTCGGCCGCCGCAGCTGATCCGCTACAACGCCGGGGCGCAGACCGTACTGGCCGTGGCACTGCGACCGCGCCGCGTCGTCGGCGTGGTCACGGACCTGCACGGCACGGTGCTGCACGAGGCCGAGCGGCAGTGGGCGCCGGCGCTGGGCCCCGACCGCACCCGCGAACCGTCCGCCGAGGAACTCACCGCACCACTGCTGGCCCTCGTGGACGGCCTGCACGGCTGGGCCGCACGCCATGCGGGCGCGCCCCGCGCCCTGGTGGTCGGGGTGCCCGGGGCGGTCCGGGACCGCGGCACCGGGCTGGTGGAGTTCGCGCCGGTACTGGACTGGCCCGGACTGCGGCTGCGCGCCCCGCTCCAGGAGCGGCTGGGCGTGCCGGTGGCGGTCGAGAGCAATGTCGACCTGGTCGCGCTGGCCGTCCAGCACAGCGAGGCGGGCGCGGGCGTGAGCGACCTCGTCGCCGTGACGGTCGGGATCGAGGTCGGCGCCGGGATGGTGCTCGGCGGCCGGCTGCACCGGGGGCGGCTGGGCTCGGCCGGCGCCCTCGACCACCTGATGACCGACCGCCGGGCCCTGGAACGTCCGGCGGGGCGCACCGGCGACACCCAGGCGCGGATCGGTGACCGGGCCGTCGACCTGCGGATCACCGAGGCCGGACTGGCCGTGGCCGGGACCTCGGCCGAGCGGGTCGCCGAGCTGTTCCGGCTGGCCCGGGCGGGCGTGCCCGCGGCGGTGCGCCTGGTGGACGAGTTCACCGACGACCTGGCCCTGCTGGTGGCGCGGACCATCAGCGTGCTCGGCCCCGAACTCGTGGCCCTGGGCGGACGGCTGATCCGGGAGAGCGGTGGCGGGATGCTGCCCGCGATCGAGTCCCGCCTCCAGGGCCGGGTGCCGGTGCTGCCGCAGCTGATGACGATCCCGGCCACCGCCACCGAACTGGTCGGCGCCACCGCGGCCGCCGTCCGGCTCGCCGACGGGGCCACGTTCATCACGCGCTGAACCGGGGGTGGTACCCCCGCGATCCCCGGCCGTTCCCTCCGAGTATTTCTTGGTGTGATAGGAAACGCCGGTGGCCGTTCGCCCAGGTGGACCGTGATGGACCGTGAGGGACCGCGGTTGTGACCCCCGGGCGATCGCGCGCACCGGCCGGGCCGGACGGGCCCGCCGCCATCACCGTACGAACGGCTCGGAAC
>NZ_JZWY01001054.1:0-6339 GCF_000966955.1 Streptomyces sp. NRRL S-495 | reverse complement strand
CGAACGGCTCGGAACGGACGGCCCGACGTGACCGCACAACGCCCCAATGTCCTGGTGGTCCTGACCGGCCAGCAGACGGCCGACGCGATGGGCGCCGCCGGGAACCCCTACCTCGCCACACCGCACATGGACTCGCTGGCCACCACCGGAACCCGCTACCGCCGGGCGTACTGCGGCCAGCCGCTCTGCGCGCCGTCCCGGACCGGCCTGCTCACCGGGCGGCTGCCGAGCGCCACCGGGGGCACCGGGGCCACTGCGGACGGGGCCGTCGCGGAGCCGTCGCTGGGCCGGGTGTTCGCCGAGGCCGGCTACGACTGCGTGTACACCGGCTCGTGGCAACTGCCCGAGCACGAGGCGCCCGACGGCCACGGCTTCCGCCGCCTCCACCCCCCGACCGGCACGGACGGTAGGGACCGTACGGACGGTTCCGTCGGTACGGTCGGTACGGACGCCGGGTTCGCCCGTACCGTCACCGGCTTCCTCACCCGACCGCGCTCGCGACCGTTCCTGCTGCTGCTCCCGCTCCCCGAGCCGCACGGCATCTCCGCCTGGGCCCGCGGCCAGGACCCGTCGACCGGCCCGCTCCCCCCGCCGCCGCCCGACCTCGCGGGCCCGACCGGCCCCGAAGGCCCGACCGACCGGGTGGGGCCCACCGGTCCGGCGCCTTCGCTTTCGCCTTCGACCGGACCTCGGCTACGGCCCGGCCTGCCCGGGCGCAGCGTGCTCGCACCGGAGCCGCGGGAGACCGTCGTGGTGGAGACCCACTGGGAGCTGCCGGGGTTCGAGGACGCCCTCGGCCGGATGGTCCGGGACGAGCGGCACAAGTACGTCTGCTACGCCTGGGGCGACAACCGCGAGCAGCTCTTCGACCTCGTCGAGGATCCCGGCGAGATGGTCAACCTCGCGGCGGACGCCCGGAACGCGGCCCTGCTCGACCGCTTCCGCGCGCTGCTCGCCGAGCACTGCGTGGGGACGGGGGACCCGTTCGGACGCTTCATCCCCGCGCACGACGACGCCCACGCGCCGAACGGAGGCTGACCCCGGCGCAGGCCGGACCACGTGCAGACCGGCGTCAGTCGGACTCCGCTGCCAGGCCCAACAGTTCACGGGTGCGGCGGTACTTGGCGGCCAGCCGCGCGGCGGTCGCCGGGTCGAGGCTCGCCAGCCGGGCCGGGTCGGAGTTGTGCGCGAGGTCGGCCCGCTTGACGACGAGGGCGCCCGGCGTGGCGAGGATGCGTGCGGTGTACTCCTCCAGCGGCTCACCGGGGCGCTTGGTGAGCGCGTCCACGATGGCCTTGGTGGCCTCGCTCAGCGCGGCGCCGGCCAGCCACTCACGGGTCAGCGCGTCGTCCTCGACGGCGTCGTGCAGCCAGCCGGCCGCGATCTGCTCGGCGCTGCCGCCCCGGGCCGCCACCCCGTGGGCGACCGCCGCCAGGTGTTCGGCGTACGGGTGGCCGTTCTTGTCGGTCTGCCCCGCGTGCGCGTTCCGGGCGATCTGCTCGACCTCGGCCAGGCTCAGATAGTCCACGCCACCCATCGTAGGCACCCGGTCCGCCCGGCCGCGCGGGGGCCTGCCCACCGACAGTCTCCGGGCGACTGATTGACTTCCGAGGTCCCACGCCCCGGGCGGCACGGTGCACGGCCGTCCGCCCCGACCAGCATGCCGACGACCGCCCTGACGACCACTCCGACCACCGCACCGACGACCGCGCCGAGGAAGCCATGCCCAGCCTGCACCCGCTGCTGTCCGGTTTCGCCCCGATCTGGGCCCTGACCGGCGTCGGTTACGTCCTCGGCCGCAGCGGACTGCTCGGCGACCAGGCCGAGCAGGTGCTGAACCGGTTCGTCTTCCACGCGGCCATGCCCGCGGCGTTGTTCCTGATGATCGCCCGTACGCCGCTGGACCGGTTCGCCAACCCCTCCATGCTGGCGTTCACCGCGAGCACCGTAGTGGCGGGCGGGCTCGGACTGTTCGCCTCGTACCGGCTGTTCGGCCGAGCGCTGCCGGAGCGGACGCTCGGCGGGATGGCCGCCGGGTACGTCAACTCGGCCAACCTCGGCATCCCGGTGGCCGTGCAGGTACTCGGCGACGCCTCCTTCGTCGGCCCGGTGGTGCTGTTCCAGATCCTGGTGGTCACCCCGGCGGTGCTGACCGTGCTGGACTCCGGCCGGGCGGGACTACGGGCGGCGCTCACCCTGCCGCTGCGGAATCCGATCCTGCTGGCGGTGGGCTTCGGTGCCCTGCTCTCGGCGACCGGCTGGCGGCCGCCGGCCGAGCTGAATCGTTCCTGCGAACTGCTGGGCGGCGCCGCGGTACCGACCGCCCTGGTGGCGCTCGGCCTGTCGATCTGCCACCCGCCCGCGGTCACCGGCGCCTCCCGCTACCTGGAGGTCGGGACGGCGGTCGCGATCAAGAACCTCGTCCAGCCGCTGACCGCCTGGGCGGTCGGCGCCCTGGTACTCGACCTGCCGCCCCACCAACTGCTCACCGTGGTGCTGTTCTCGGCCCTGCCCACGGCCCAGAACGTGTTCACCTACGCCCGCGAGTACAACCACGGCGCCGTCTTCGCGCGGGACTCCGTGCTCGCCTCGACCCTCGTCTCGATGGCCACCCTGTCCCTGGTCGCCTGGGCGCTCGGCCCGGCGTAGACGCCCTCCCTACTCCGCCCGGGCCGCGGCCACCACCCCGGTCATCGCCACCAGGAACCGTCGTGCCACGGCGAGTTCCGCTTCCCCGAATGCGCCCATCGCGGCCATCAGATCGGCGATCAGACCGCCGAAGAAGGCCTCGCCCAGCTCGACCGCACGCTCCTCCACCAGCAACCGGACCTTGCGGCGGTCCTCCTCGTCACGCTCGCGCCGGATCAGCCCCAACCGCTCCAACCGATCGACCAGCCCCGTCGTCCCGGCCGAGTTCAGCCCCAACGCCGCACCGAGCCGCCCCGGAGTCACCACAGCCCCGGCCCGCCCGGCGTCCAACAGATGGATGAGCCCCCGCAGATCCGTCGGATGCAAGCCGTTCCGCGCAGCGAACTCGGCACCGAACAGATCGAGTTCGGACGTCAGCCCGCGCAGCAGTCGGATCAGCTGCGTCGGCGTCTGCGACGGCTCCACCTCATCGCCCCTTCCCCGGAGTCCCTGAACACGCCCAGAACCCCACCCCTACCCCCACTCACCCCGGCCAATGCCCTCCACCGACCGGTCGGCGGCATCGAGCCGCAACGCCGCGAGGGAGCGTCGAGGGCGGCCCCCGAGGAGGGCAGGCCATCGCCCGGCGCGGCCCGCTGCCCCGCGTCCCGTGCCCCGAGTTGTCCCGGCATCGGCATCCGTCGGGGCGCTCGCCGGGCGGGGGCGGCTGTGGCCGCCGCCGGTGAAGGGAGCGAGCATGGTCGGCGGAAGCCGTCGAGGTCGACACGGAGGTGGCGATGAGGGTCGTGTTCGTGCACGGGGCGTGCGTGCGGGACGGGTCGTGGTGGTGGCGCCGAACCGCCGGACTGCTGCGGGAACGCGGGGTGCCGAGCGTGGCCCCTGAGCTGCCGAGCTGCGGCGAGGCGGGACTGCCCGCCGGTGCCGGCGGGCCGGGGCTGCCCGAGGATGTGGCAGCGGTACGGCGGGGGCTGCTGGCTGACGACGAGCCGACCGTCGTGGTCGCCCACAGCTACGGCGGAATCGTCACCGCGGAGGCCGCCGCGGGGATCGGATCCGTGCGCCATCTGCTGCTGGTCTCCAGCTACCTGCCCGAGGTCGGGCAGAGCCTGTCGGACTTCGGGGAGGACGGCCCCGCCCCCTTCCTGGACGTCGACCCCGGCACCGGCACCTTCGGCGTTCGGCCCGAGCTGCTCGTGGACACCTTCCTTCAGGACTGCGACCCCGAGGACCAGATGCGGGCAGGACACCACCTCGCCCGGCAGAGCGTGCACGTGATCGCGCAGCCGGTCGGCGCGGCCGCCTGGCAGCAGGTGCCCTCGACCTACCTCGTCTGCGCCCAGGACCGCGGTACCCCGACTCGGCTGCAGCGCGACTTCGCCCGCCGGGCCGGCAGCGTCGTCGAACTCGACGCCGGCCACCACCCGTTCCTGTCGCGACCTGCGGCGGTCCGGGACCTGCTGCTGAGCCTGTGACAGCAGCCCCGGCCCGGCCGTTCACCCGGCCGGGTCAGTGGGCCCCGCTCAGTAGATCAGGTACCCGGGCCGGTGCCCTTCGTCGTCGATCTCTCCGGTCGCCTGAGCCCGCAGCTTGCGCGAGAGTGCCTCCAGTGCCCGGGAGGCCGCGACCTCTTCGCCGATCCTGGCGAGCGGGCGGTCCTCCGCGCTCTTGGTCGCCTCCCCGTGCGCCGTGAGGCCCGGCGCCCGGGCGCCCGTCAGCCTCGCCTGGCATCCGGTGTGAACGCCGTCCTCCTCGAAGCTCAGCTCCACATCCCACTGGTTGTGCATGCCACACCTCCTGGCGCCGGCGCACGTCGCGCCCGCTCGGACCGGTCCGGGCAGTGCTCCCGTGCCGGCCGCTCACACCAGCGTGCGCCCGTCGGCACGGCAGCGGCAAGCGGACCCCGGGGCGGCGGCGCCCGGCGCCACGCCCGGACCGTTCCGGGGGTCGGCGCCGCACCCCGGCGGTAGGCTGGCCACAGCGCGCCAGTACCGCGAAAACCCTGCTCCGGAACACCGAAACCCGCCTGGGCGCACCCCGCCCAGACCCCGGAGCCCAGCGGTGCGGCGCGGTCGGCAACCATCGGGCGGTCCCTCCGTGGCGGTCTTCCTCCTGGCATTGAGTGCCGCCTGCTTCCTGGGCCTCGGATTCGTCCTCCAGCAGCACGCGGCACAGCGGGCCCCCCGTGCCGACCTGCTGCACTGGCGTCTGCTGCTGGACCTGCTACGGATGCCGGAATGGCTGCTCGGCACCGGATTCATGGTCATCGGGTTGATCCTCTCCGCGCTCGCCCTCAACCAGGGCGAGGTCTCACTGGTCGAACCCCTCCTCGCGACCAACCTCATCTTCGCGATGGCGCTCGCCAGAGTGCTGACCCGCCAGACGCTCGGACGCTCCGGCTGGGCGGGGGTGGTGCTGCTGGCGCTGGGCGTGACGGTGTTCATCGTGGCCGGCCGCCCCACCGGCGGAGGCCCGCCGGCGAGCGAACTGCGGCACTGGCTGGTGATCGGGACGGTGGTCGGGCTGACCCTGCTGCTGGTCTCGTTCGCCCGCCGGCTGCCGCTGTTCGAGGAGGCGACCCTGCTCGCCCTGGCCGCGGGCCTGCTCTACGGGCTCCAGGACGCGCTCACCCGCACCACCACCCAGCGGCTCGACCACGAGGGGCTGGACGCCGTCCTGCGCAGTTGGCAACCGTATGCCGTCGTCGCGGCCGGTGTGGTCGGCCTGCTGCTGGTCCAGAGCGCGTTCGAGGCCGCGCCGCTGCGGATGTCCCTCCCCGCGCTGACCGCCGCGCAACCGATCTCCGGCATCGCCTGCGCCGTTGGCTTCCTCGGCGACCGCCTCCGGGTCACCCCGGGCGCACTGGCCTGGGAGGTGATCGGTCTGATCGCCATCGTGGTCGGCGTCGTGGTGATCGGCCGCCACCCCGCTCTTCCGGGCGCCACCGGCACCGGCGGTACCACCGGCGCCGGCGGCGACGACGACTCGGAGCCGCCCGGCCCGACCGACCGCCCACCCGAGGCCTCCACCGAAGACGCCCCCGGCAAGCCGACCGACACCGGCTGATCGCCCGCTCCCAGGGCCGTTGACCGACCGACCCATCGCCGACCACCGGAGACCCCATGTGCTGGAGTGCCCAGGCGGACCTCGTCGTCGGCGGCGCCGTGACGGCCGTCGGCGTGCTCTGCCTCGTGCGCGCCCACCGCGCCGGCCGACCCGAACGCCTGCCGCTCGCCGCTCTCCCGCTCGTCCTCGGGGTGCACCAGCTGATCGAGGCCGCGGTCTGGTCAGGCACCGACGGCGACCTGCCACCCGTACCGGCCGCCTGGGCCCGCACGGCCTGGGCGGTGATCGCCCTGCCCCTGCTCCCGATCCTGGTTCCGATCGGCGTCCGCTGCGCCGCCCGGGTCGACCGTCCTCGTCAGCGACTGCTGACCGGGTTCGTGATTCTCGGCCTCCTTGTCGCCGTGCCCCTGGCCCACACCGTCGCCACCCATCCTGTCGGCGCCACCGCCCATGCCCACACGCTCGACTACCGCCTCGGCGCCCCGTACCCCGCCCTTCTTCTCACCGGCTATCTCCTCGCCACCGTGGGCTCGCTCCTCCTCAGCGGCGACCGCCTTCTCCGCCGTCTGGGCCTGCTGACCGGAATCGGCGCCCTGGTCTGTGCCCTTCTCTGGCAACTCGCTTTCG
>NZ_JZWY01001053.1:0-5296 GCF_000966955.1 Streptomyces sp. NRRL S-495 | reverse complement strand
CCCTCACCTCCGTCCTTCTCCTCCGCTGGACGACCTCGCCACTTCCCGCCCCTCGCCCCCGGAGCTCGTAGCCCCTGTGTCCGCATGCCCGCGTGCCCGCGTCCGGCGGGCGTCCGGTTGCCGTGCGGGGGATATCCGGCGGGAAGGTAGCTGCCGCCGGCCAGCCCTGCGGTGGTCAGCCGGCTACCGGGGCCGTCGGGCCCGGGACCGTCTGCTCCGGGATGCTGCTCGCGTCCGGGGCCGCCGCCTGGGCACGGCCACGCTTGCGGTCCATCTCCCGCCACTCGGGCCGCAGGCCGGACAGGGCGGTGGTGGCGATGTACAGACCGCCGCACGCGAGCAGCACCGGTATGAGCCCGGCCATGGACACGGCCGCACCCGCGAGCAGGCCGCCCAGCGGGATCCCCGCCCAGGCCAGCGAGTCGCCCAGCGCATTGACCCGGCCCAGCAGATGGCGGGGCACCCGCTCGAACTGGACGGCACCGAGGATCGGGTTGAGGAAGCCACCGCCGAAGCCGCTGGCCACGAAGACCGCGACCACCAGTCCCATCGGCACGTCCATGGCGAGGACGAGGAAGCGTGGGGCACCGACGAGCAGGAAGCCGACGAAGAACACCGTCCGGCGCGGCAGGCGGTGGGCGACCGCCGCCGCGATCAGGCTGCCGGCCACCGCCGCGATCCCCCAGGCACTCCCGGTCAGACCGATCGCGGCCGGGCCGCCGCCCGTTTCCCGGGCCCAGACGGGCACCAGCACGGTAAGGAACGCCGCGTCCAGGAGGTTGGTCACCGCGACCGTCACAATGACGGTCAGCAGCAGCGGCTCGCCCCGCAGGAAGGCGAATCCCTCCCGGAACATCCGCCAGTAGCCGACCGGCCGGTCCCCGTCGACGGCTGCGACCCCGGCTGCGGCCCCGCCTCCCGTCGACGCGGTCGTCGGCCCGGATGCCTCCGGCACAGCGGCGGAGCGTCCCATCCCGCGGGGAAGCGCGACGGCGATCACCAGCGAACCGAGTGCGAAGGCGACCGCGTTGACCGTCAGACCGGCCATCGGGCCGAGCAGGGCGATCAGCCCGCCCCCGACCGCCGGACCGATCGTGGTGGCCAGCCGCTCCGTCACCCCGGACAGTCCGGTGGCCCGTTCCATGGGAATCCGGCCCCGGTCGGCCGCCTCGGCGACCATGACCTCCTTGGCCAGGTCTCCCGGGCCGCGGGCGGCGCCGATCATGGCGACCATGACCAGCAGGAGCCAGAACGGCAGCAGGCCGAACGCATGCAGCAGGGGGACCAGGCCCGCCGCGACGGCGCTCACCGCGTCCGTCGTCCAGGAGACGACCCGCGGACCGAGCCGGTCGATCACCGGGCCGGTGAAGGCCTTGACGAGCACATAGGGCGCCAGCTCGACGAACGCGACCACTCCCGTCATCGTGGCGCTGCCGGTCGTGGCCAGCACGAACCACGGCAGGGCGATCGCCGAGACCCGGGTGCCGGTGAGCGAGACGGCCATCGCCGTCAGTACCCCGACCAGCGGCCGGAGGCTGCGCGACCCGGGCGCCGGAACCCGGGCCGGAATCGTGGCGTCCGCGCTCATGACCGATCCTCCGAGGCGTCGTCGTCGAAGGCCTGCGGCTCGGGAAGCACCTGGACAATCACGGCTACCCGGTCCGTCCCCTCGGGGACGGGACCCCCCGGGGCGATGCGGCGGTAGCGGGCGACCACCTCCGACATTTCTCCGGCCAGGGCCCGGGCCTCCTCCGGGGTCAGCTGGAGCACCATGTCGCTGAAGTCCATCGCCTGCCGCCACTCCGGCGTCATCGTCTCGTAGGCGTTGAGCGCCGTCTGCGCCACAAGGGTGTGGGCCGCGACGATCGACCGCAGATAGCCGAGCGCCGCCTCCGGATCCTCCTCCGCCAGGCCGCTGTCCGTCCACCAGGTCACCTGGTGGACCGCCTTCCACCAGCGGTCCCGGGCATTGCCGCGCTCGGTGTCCTCGGCGACGAAGCCGGACGCCGCGAGCTGGCGAAGGTGGTAGCTGGTCGCTCCCGAGTTCAGCCCCAACTGCTCGGCCAGCTTGGTGGCGGTGGACGGGCCGTTCTTCCGGAGCAGCCCGATCAGCTGCACCCGCACTGGGTGGGCCAGGGCCCGCAGGCCCTTGGCATCGATCACGACATCGGTCTGCGGGTCCGGACTGTGCGGCCACCGGCGGTCATCGGTCATGGCAACACTGTAGAACCGCAAAGGGTTCTTCGCAAAGGTTTTTTGCGAAGAACCCTTTGCGGTTTCGAACAGGGGCCGCGCAACGCCGCTGGACCAACCGCCACCGACCCGAGAACGGGCCCGGCCTCAGTCCCGCGCGACGGCCAGCACCAGGACCACGGTGAGCCCGCCGCCGGCCGTCTGCTCCACCCTCAGCCGCCCCCCGGCCGCGCGCACCAGCGCCGATATCGACGGCCCGACCGGCTCCGGACCACCCGTCCCCCGCCGGGAGGCGGTCGCGTCCCCCGCACCCCCCACGGCCCAACCGCTCCCGTACATCCCGGCAAGCAGCCACTGACGGGCCTCCGGCGGCTCCGATGCCCCCCGGTCCACCACCCTCAGCTCTACCCGGGCGGGCTCGGCCGTCCATGCCTCCGACCCGCCGAACGCTCCCCCGGTGAACGCCCCCTTGCCGAGCACCCCCCTACCGAGGGAGCCCTTCCCAGAAGCCCCCCGACCGAACACCCCTCCCGGCCCCACCCCTCCCCGAGCACCCAGCAGGCCGTCCGGCCCCGGCAGCGGATCGGCCCGGACCAGCACCCTGGCCCCCGCCGGACTGCGACGGATCGCGTGATCGACCAGCCCGGCCAGGGCCGCCTCCAACCGCGGGGCGTCCGCGATCACGACCGGCAGCCCCACCGGAAGCCGCACCACCACCGAGCACGTGCCTCGCGTCCGGCACACAGCCGCCGGCCCGGTCGATCCAGCGCAACCGCTCCAACTCCGGCCGTGACAACAGCTGCGGTCCGGCCATGCCGCCGGCCACGGACCGGCCCGGACTCCCGGCACCCACCGTCCCGATCGGCGCGGCGAGCATCGCCCCGTGCCGGTCCGGCTCCGGCCGGCCACCCCCACCCACGCCCTTGAGCAACCGCGCGCCCGCCAGTGCCCCGGACCGCCCGAGCGGGCCGAGCCCACCCAGCGCCCGGGCACCCGACGCGACGTAGCCCCAGAGCTTCCCGCCTGCCATCGTCCTGCCCCTCGTCCCTCGCGGACCCGGTCCGCCACCCCGTGGCGGACCGGTGCGGGCTGCTTCCCCGGCCCTGCGCCAAGCCTGCGCCCCCGCCGCCCGGGTGACAATCCGGCCCCGGGGCCACACCAGCCGCTGCTACCCCGCCGACCAGCGGGGCCGCCCTCCGGCAATCGGCGGGAGCACCACACCGGCGCGCGTCGGTCCGCACGCGCCCCCACCCCGGCCACCGGTCCCTTCCGCGCACCGGCCGTGACTTCTCCCGCACCCTTCTCCCCCACTCGCCGACGGATGCCTGCGGACACCCGGCCCGATCCGACCGGCGAACCTAGACTGACCCCATGGCCCGGCTCAACGACAAGGTCAGGGAGCTGCTGCAGGAGTACGCCGATCTGATCTCGATCACCGGCGGCGACGCCTTCCGCGCCCGCGCCTACGAGAAGGCCGCCCGAGCAGTCGGCGGCCACCCCGTGGACATCGACGGCCTCGACGTGAAGGGGCTCCAGCAGATCCCCGGGGTCGGCAGGTCCACCGCCGAGAAGATCGCCGAGTACCTCACCGGCGGGCGGATCGAGGCACTGGAGACGCTCCGGGCCGAGATCCCGGCCGGAGTGCGCGCGATGATGTCCGTCCCCGGCGTCGGACCGAAGCGCGCGCTCGCGCTCTACCGTGACCTCGGCATCGCCTCGGTCGACGAACTCGCCGAGGCGATCCGCGCCGACCGGCTGAGCGAGGTCCCCGGCCTGGGCGAACGCAGCGGCGAGAAGATCCTGCACGGCATCGAACTGATCCGGCAGTCCGGCGGCCGGACACTGCTGGACGCCGCCACCGCGCTGGCCGACCGGATCGTCACGGCACTGACGGCCGTACCGGGGTGCACCCGCTGCGCGTACGCGGGTTCGCTGCGCCGGATGCGCGAGACGGTCGGCGACATCGACGTCCTGGCCACCGCCGAGGATTCGGCACCCCTGATGGCCGCGCTGACGGCGCTTCCCTACACGGCCGAGGTGATCGGCACCGGGCCGACCAAGACCTCGATCCGCACCACGGACGGGATCCAGGTCGACCTGCGCGTGGTCCCGGAGGAGGACTGGGGCGCGGCCCTGGTCTACTTCACCGGCTCGAAGGCGCACAACATCAAGCTCAGGACGATGGCGGTGCGGGCCGGCCTGAAGCTCTCCGAGTACGGGCTGTTCGACGCCGAGGGCGGCGGGAAGATCGTGTCGGCGAGCGAGGACGGGGTGTACGCCGCGCTCGGCCTGCCCTGGATCGCGCCGCCGTTGCGCGAGGACCGGGGTGAGATCGAGGCCGCCCTGCGCGGCGAGCTGCCGGATCTGGTGACCGAGGCGGACCTCCGTGGCGACCTGCACACCCACACCGATCTCACGGACGGGCTGGCCACCCTGGAGGAGATGATCGACACCGCGGCCGCCCGCGGCTACGCGTACTACGCGGTCACCGACCATGCCCCCGACCTGGTGATGCAGCGGATGACGGACGAGAAGATGCTCGCCCAGCGTGAGCAGCTGTGCGAACTGGCCGGGCGGCACCGTCGGATGCGACTGCTGCACGGCACCGAGTTGAACATCGGACCCGACGGCACTGTCGACTGGCCGGCCGAGTTCCTGTCCGGTTTCGATGTCTGTGTGGCGTCCGTCCACTCCCACTTCGGCGCGGACCGGGACGCCCAGACCCGTCGGCTGATCCGCGCCTGCGAGAACCCGCACGTGCACATCATCGGCCACCTCACCACCCGCCGGATCGGCCGGCGCGGGCCGATCGACGTCGACCTGGACGCCGTGTTCGCCACTGCCGCCCGGACCGGGACCGCGATCGAGATCAACAGCTCGCCCCAGCGCCTCGATCTGCGGGACGAGGACGTACTCCGGGCCAAGCGCCACGGCGTGAAGTTCTCGATCGACAGCGACGCGCATGCCACCCCGCACCTCGCCTACCCCAGGTACGGGATCGGCACCGCCCAGCGCGCATGGCTCAGCACCGAGGACGTGATCAACACCTGGCCGTGGCAGCGCCTCAAGCGGTTCCTCCGCAAGGACGCGCTCCGTACCTGAC
>NZ_JZWY01001052.1:0-3116 GCF_000966955.1 Streptomyces sp. NRRL S-495 | reverse complement strand
GTACCTGACCGTCCGACCGGGACGGCCCGACCCGAGTCGGAAAATTGTCCGATTTGTGGGAATTTTTTCCGGATACCCCTGGTGCGGCGGCCACCCGAGGCGCATCATGGTGGTGGACCTGCGAGGTAGCCGAGGAGGTTCGACCGCAGGAGGCAGTGGCGACAGATCGAGACGGATCAGGGTCTGCCGCTGGTACCTCGGTCGACGATCGAACTACTGGCCGGAGGACGGGACGTCCGGAGGCCACCCCCACCTCGCAGGTTCCGCATGTTCGGCCGGACCCCTCACCGGCCGAACATCCCGCGTCGCCCCCGCGGTGCTCCGGATCCGGTTCGATCGCTACGGTGCGGTCGGCACCGCGTACCCCATCTCCCACGCGTGCACGGCGATGCCCACCCGGTTCTGCACGCCCAGCTTGCGCTGGATGCTTGCCACGTGTGTCTTCACCGTGCCGGGGGAGATGAAGAGTTCGGCGGCGATGTCGGCATTGGTCCGACCACCCGCCACATGACCGGCGATCTCCACCTCGCGTTCGGTCAACGGCGCGGCGGGGGAGGATCGACGGTCCACCCTCCGGGGCGCGGTCACATGCTGGAGCAACCGCACGGTGACCGCCGGGCTGATCAGGCTCTCCCCTCCCGCCGCCGCCCGGACCGCCTCGGCGAGCAAGGCCGGCCCGGACCGCTTCAGCAGGAACCCGGAAGCCCCGTGCCTCAGCGCCGGATAGACGTACTCGTCCAGGTCGAAGGTGGTCAGCACCACCACCCGCACGGGCGTGACCGCCCCCGGACCGGCCAGGCGCCTGGTGAGCTCCAGGCCGTCCATCCTGGGCATCCGGATGTCCACGAGCGCGACGTCCGGGCGCAGCTCCGCCGCGAGTTCGAGCGCGTCGACCCCGTCGGCCGCCTCGCCGACCACGGTGATGTCGGGCTGGGCCTCCAGGATCCGCCGCACACTCCGGCGGACGGCTTCCTGGTCGTCCGCGATCAGGGTGCGGATGGGATCCGGCTTCGGACTCGTCACGCACGGAAGTCTCGCACGACCGGACTCGGTCGGGCCCGGGCCCCTTGCCGTCCTGACGGTCGGTAGCAGCGAGATCGGTGGAGACCGAGATGGGTGCGGCGGCCATGGCAGGCCCTCCTTCTGACGCGGGGTACGGTCGATCACGACTACGAGCATCGCCGCTCACCGAGCCGCTGCCATCTGCCGATCGGCACCCTTCTGCGGCCGATTTCTCCCCGCGCCCCTGCCGTTCGGCCTAGCGAACCGGCAGTTCGCAGCTCGTCCGCCAACCCGTCGGCCGCAGCGGAGCGGGCTCCAGCGGTCCGGACTCCAACGTTCCGCCGTAGACGGCGAGGCGTTCGGCGAGCCCTGGCAGACCGGTCCCGCCACCGTCCCGAAGGCGACGCAGCCCACGGATGCCGCCCGGCGCCCTGCCGTCGTTGCTCACCGACACCCGTACCACCGCGGCCGTCCCGCCCTCGGCCGCCCGGGCCTCCACCCTAACGACCGCCTCCGCGGCACCCGGAGCGTGCCGTCGCACATTCGTCAACGCCTCCAGCACGACCGCGTACGCGGCGCCCTCCGCCTCCATCGACAGCAACCCCGCAGCCTCCGGCGTCGCCTCCAGCCGGGCCCGGGTGGGACCGGTCCGGTCGAAACGGCCCACCAGCTCCGGCAGGTCGGCCAGCCCGTACACCCGGGTCGCACCGGTCGCACCCGCCGGGTCTCCGATCCCGCCCCGCGGGTCCACCAAGCCGCCCCCACCGTCCCCTCCGTCCTCGCCGCCGTCCTCGCGCGGCTCCCGCAGCGCCCCCACCATCGCGTCCATCGAGTCCAGTGCGCGCAGCCCGGCCTCCTCCAGCCGTCGAAGCAGCGCCGCGGTCTCCTCCGGTCCCTGGCCGCCCGGCAGTTGACCGGCCTGTGCCTCCAGCACGATGCCGGTGATCTCGTGCGCCACGAAGTCGTGCAACCCCCGCGCCACCTCCAGGCGCTGCTCGCGCCGGGCCTTCGCCACCGCGCGCTCGCGCCGCGCGTCCAGCACCCGCAGATACAGGCTCGCGCCGACCACGACGCCCAGCGGCACCCCCGAGGTCAGGACGGCCAGCACGGAGGCGGTCCAACCACCGTTCGGGGTTCGGACGGTGAAACGCAGCGGCACAGCCAGCACCGCTACGACGGCCAGGGCGCCCACCGGTCCGGCCCACCTCCCCCTGGCCCGCCGGGCCACCCGGCCCGCCAGCATCAGCAGGGCCGCCCACTCGAACGGCAGCCAGAAGGCCGGCAGCCGGTACGGACCGGGATAGACCAGGTCGAGCAGCAACGAGGCAACGGCCACCCCGCCCACCGCACCGGCGAGTGTCACCCGCCCGCTCGGCCACGGCACCGCGGCCACCAGCACCGCCACGGCGGCCATGACGGCCAACAGGAGCGCGGCCGCACGCTGACCTGGATGCGCCAGCAGGACGAGGGCGAGCACGAACAGCGCGGCCACCACCCCCACCGGCCCTCGGAGCGCCGTGAGACGAGTCGCGCCGCCGCGGGGCGCAGGGACGGCGATGGCGGGAACAGCGGACCGGCCGTGGGCCGTGTCCACCGAGGAATCGGCAGGCATACGTCCGAGCCTAAGGTCGCGGCTGCCGGCCGGTCGTCGGCCCCCGAGCCGGGCCAACTTCTCGCCAGTAGGGCCGAATCCACCACAAGCAAGGTCAAACTCCCTCGTCCGAGGGAGGTACTAACTCCGGAAAGGGGGGATGTTAGTCCGTGACCGAACAGAGAGCGGACCAGCTCGACCAGGACTCAGGAGAGGACGCCCTCCCATGCGTTTCCGCACCAGCACCACAACCGCCCCGGCCTACTCCTACCGACCTTCGGGGCGCCCGTCCGGGGCCGCCGGGGCGCGGTACCGTTCATCGGGACCGACACCGGTACTTCCTCGGCCGTCGCACCGGACCGATCCGCTGCCGCGCGCCGGTTCCGCCACCACTCGCTCCAACTCGCCGCACGGATCCGGAGAACCAAGCCGATGCCCACCCGCAGCCGTCCGTCCTCCGACCCCGGCCGGGCACACCTCGCCCCGTCCGCCGCCGGCCGCGCCGCTGCGGCGGCGACGGCGA
>NZ_JZWY01001051.1:0-1596 GCF_000966955.1 Streptomyces sp. NRRL S-495 | reverse complement strand
CGACGGCGACGGCCGACCGCCGATGAGTGTCGTGTCCGGCCTCGGTCGGCTCGCCGCCGTCGGTCCGTACTTCGCTCTGGACACGGCCGAGGCGCCCGGGCAGGGCCCCCCGCCGGGCTTTCGACCGCTGCGGGAGTTCTACGCCCCGGGCCAGGACGGCCTGTTGGCGGGCCGGCTCCGGGAGGTCGGCCGGAGGCTGGGCACGACCGAGTCGCGGGTCGCGGCCTCGATCCTGCACCTGGGCCTGGCCTCCAGGTTCTGCTCGGTGGGTCTCGGCGCCGCCGTACTGGTCGGCGAAGTGCCCGACCTGACTCCCGATGAAGCGTGGCTCCGCGTCCCCGAACAGGGGCCGATCGACCTCTGGGCTCCCTGTCCGCCCACGTCGACGGCACAGCCCGCCTCCGAGGACGCGCACACCTCGGCCGATCCGGGCCAACTCGCCGACCGGTTCCGCCGGACCGTCGTCGAGGGGCAGTTGACGGAGCTGGCGGCGGCAGTCCGCTCCACGGTGCCGCTCTCCGACGGGCTGCTCCGGGGAAACGCGGCCTCCGCCCTGGCCGGCGCCCTGCGCATGCTGGACGCCCACATCGCGCAAGCGGCCCCCGACCAGACCTCCGCGAATCCGGGGCTGGCGCGGTTCCTGGTCGCCCACGTGCTCGACCACCCGCCCCTGGCCGGCACCGGAACCCTGACCGTCGGCAGCGCTCGGGCCGGCACCGGGTTCCGACGCACCAGCTGTTGCCTCTACTACCGGGTCGGTCCGCAGGCGGGCGTCTGCGGTGACTGCTGCTTCACCCGACCACCACGCCGCCCCTGAGCCGAAAGGAACCAAGGGTCGAAAGGAGCCAGGGGTGGGCCGGACGCCCGGCCCACCCGGCGACCCGAACGCAGTCCCGGCGCCCTACCGCTCCAGCGTCGCGGCCAGCAGGTTGGGGTCGCTCCTTGAGTAGAAGGCAGCACTCGACACATACACCCGATCACCCCGGATCCCGACCGAGGTCGGGTTGGAGAGGCCGTCCGAGGCGTCGAGAACGGTGTGCCGAGTACCGTCACCGCGGAGGTAGACGGCCTCGCTGGAGGTGTTGAGCGCTGCGATCAGCTCGTCACCGGCCCCGACGAAGGCGAAGTCGTCGAGCCCTGCGAGCCCGTCGGCGCGGACCTCGACCGGGCCGGCGGAGCCGTCCTGACCGATCGGGATTCGCAACAGCGAGCCACTGTCGGTGTTGCTGACCCAGACGGCACCGCGGTGCACCTTCAGGCCGTTGGCGCCGAAAGCGCCGGTGGGCTTGAGGAGGGCGTCGTCGGACCAGACCACCACCGGGGCGCCGCCGGTCGTCGGCACGACCCGGACCAGGCCGAGCGCCGAGTCGGCGGAGTACAGCACGCCGGCGTGCTCGTCCAGCGCGAGGCCGTTGGGCAGGCTGTTCGCGGGGAGGGCGGCGATGCGCTCCGGCTCGCCGCCGGGGCAGAGCCTCCAGATACCGGTGAGGTCCTCGGTGCCGGTGGCGTAGGCGAAGTACAGCGTGCCGTCGTGGGCGCGGGCGAGGCCCGAGACGGCGGCGGCGCCGATGACCGGGGTCGCGGGGTGTGCGGGTG
>NZ_JZWY01001050.1:0-4723 GCF_000966955.1 Streptomyces sp. NRRL S-495 | reverse complement strand
GTCGCGGGGTGTGCGGGTGCGGGCATGTCGGCCAGGACGGTGAGCCGGCCGGCGCGGTCGAGGTGGACGACCTGGCGGGCGAAGGAGAGGGTGAGGTCCACCGAGCCGTCGGGTTCGACGGCGATGTTCTCGGGCTGGCGGCCCTGGGACAGATCGAAGTGGGCGACGATCCGGGGCTGCGAGAGCGGTGGCGCGACGGCGACCGCCGGGGTCGCGGCGAGCAGCGCCAAGGCGATGGCGGCGACCGGCACTGCTCCCAGCACCCGGTCGGCAAGAGCGGTACGGGGAGTACGGGCGACGGAGGACACATGGACCGCACAAGAGCCGTGAGATGCCGGGCACTTACGGGCAGGGCGGAAGGGGCGAGGCACGGTGGTACTCCTCGGGGACGGCGAACGGACGGGGCGGCGTCCCCCGTCGGCAGAGCACGCCCGATCCTGCCATCCGGGAGGCAGCGGGCTGTGCCGCCACGCGGATCACCCGATCCACCCCACCGGGGCGACGCGCGGGCGTTTCGACGGCTGGGGCCCGCCACCGGCTTGTCCAGGGCCGGTCGCGGGCCGCCGATCCCCACCCGAATTCGATGCCCCTGTCACCGGGTGAAGTTCCCTCAGGGAGTTGACGGACAATCAGATTGCGACCGCCGACTCCTCCATCTCCTCCTCCACCCCGGGCCCCTCCCCGCGCGCCACACCGACCCGACCGTCCCGACCCTCGACAGCCCCCGCGCCGACCGCGCTCGACGCCGCCGCCCGGCCGCGCCGTTCGTACAGCGCGGCTCCGACCACGAGCGCACCTGCGGCCGCCAACCACAGCACCAACGTCAGGAGATGACCACCGAAGCCGGCACCTCCATCGAAGTAGAGCAGACTACGAGCACCCTCCAGGAAGCCCGCACCGGCCCAGAAGGAGTGCAGCCCACCGAAGAAGCCGTTCTGAAGCTCCGGCCGGTAGACGCCGCCGGAACTGGTGAAGTTCAGCATCACGAACAGCACCATCATCGCCAGCGTGGTCCACCGCTTGAGGAAGGTGTGGAGTCCGATGCCGATCCCGATCACCCCGGCCGAGTAGAGCCAGCCGAGCGCCCAGGCCCCGGCCAGGTCGTGGTCCACCACATGGAAGACGGGCCCTGCGGTGAGAATCCCGATCACGCTCACCGCCAAGGACACGCCCAGCCCGACCAGCACCCGGATCCGCATGGCCAGAGCCGCACCCGCCGCACCGATCACCGCGACGCTGCCGTAGGAACCGATACTGAGCGCGACCAGCAGGAAGAACAGGCCTTGACCAGTGGGGTCGCCCTCGCTCGGGGTGGTGAGGTCCGTGACGGCCAAGGGGACGCCCTGCTGCGCGGTCACACGCTGGAAGACCTTCTCGGCCGCCATCGCCGAGGTGTCCGAGTTGGCCTTTGCGACCAGTAGTTCAGGGTGGCTCGTATCGGGGAGGAAGGCGCCGACCAGGTCGCGGTCCCGCAGTCCCCGTTCGGCGGCGCCCCGGTCCGGCAGCGTGGTGACGTCCAACGCGTCGCCCGCCCTGCTCTGCACAACCCCGGCCAGCGCCCGCGCCTCCGGGGTGGCGCCGACGACGGCGACCTTCAGATGGTGCGGCTCGGGCTGGTGGAAGGCGCCTTCGTAGGCGAGCGCCATACCGAGGCACATCAGCAGCGGGGTGAGCAGGTGGAACGCCAGGTGCTTGAGCGAGTGCCCCACGGCGGGCGCGGCGGCTGTGGTCCGGGGTGTGCTCATGAAGTTCGGTCCGTCCTCCGGCGGTCGCCAGTGAGAGATGGCAGTGAAAGATGGTAAATGCAACTATCTAGATGCAGTGTACAACCACCTCGGGGGCGGGCCGAAGCCCGCCCCCGATCAGCCCGTCCCCGCAGAGCGGCGACGCCACCAGCGCCAGGCCCGTCACCCCAGGTCGAAGACCCCGTACGAGAACCCGTCCGCCCGCAGCTCACCTGCGGCTTCGATCCGCACACCCTGGACCTCCAGCGGGGTGACCCGGCCCACCCGGCCCGCCCTTCCCACCCGGTCGGCCCAGTCCGACGCACCGACACCGTCCACAAGTCCGCCCAACAGCCCGTCGAGCGGGAGAACCGCCGGTTCCCGCCGCGGGTTGATCACCACCAGGTACCGCCCGGCCCGGGTGTACACCAGCGGGTACCCCGCGTGCCGGACCTCCACCGAGCCCCGCGCCCCGAGCCCCGGATGCTTGCGGCGCAGCGCGATCAGCCGCCGCACGGTGTGCAGCAGCGAGGTCGGGTCGGCCCGCTGGGTGGCGACGTCCGGCCGGCGCGGGTCCGGATCCACCGGGAGGTAGAGCCGTTCCGCCGGGGCGGCCGAGAAGCCCGCGTTCGGACCGGGCGCCCACTGCATGGGCGTGCGCGAGCCGGCCCGGTTGTACGTCGGGCCGAGCACGCTGCCCTCGACATCGGGGAGGTCCGGCACATAGCGCATGCCGATCTCGTCGCCGTAGTACACCGCGGGCAGGGTGGGCCAGGTCAGCACCAGGGCGAAGGCCGGGGCGAGTTGCTCGGCGGTGCGCGGGCCGGTCGCGAGCCGGGAGAAGTCGTGGTTGGCGGTGGGGAGGGCGATGTGCCCGGCGCCCTCCGTCAGTTGGGCCGCCGAGCGCCAGGCGTCCAGGAACACCCGGGGTGTACCGCGCCCCTCGGCCTCGAAGTAGCACGGGCCCTGCTTCCAGAACTCCTCCACTGTCCCGGCGTTGTTGTTCCAGAGCGAGCGCAGCGGCAGGCCGTGGTCCGGGCCGCCGAACTGGAGCAGGAAGTCCGCGTGGAAGCCCGCGGCGACGGCGGCCGCCGGGTCGCCCCATTCGGCGAACAGCGCGGCCTGCGGGTGGTCGCGGTCGAGCCAGTCACGCAGCTCGCTCCAGAGCTTGCCCGTCTCGGCGAAGCCCGGGTCGTCCTTGACCAGGGAGGACGCCATGTCGACCCGGAAACCCGCCAGCCCCAGGCCGAGCCAGTGCGCCATGATCCCGCGCAACGCGGCGCGATTGGCGCGAGGCCCCTCGGCGTCGACGGGCTGGCGCCAGGGCTGTTCCGGATCCTCGCGCCCGTAGCCGAAGTTGAGCGCCGGCTGGCACTCGAAGAAGTTCGGCCGGTACCAGCCGGCCCGACCACCCGGGGAGGCGACGAAGCCGTCCACCGGCCGGTCGGACCAGATGTAGCGGTAGTCGGACGGATCCTCGGCCGAGGCCCGGAACCAGGGGTGCTGGTCGGAGGTGTGGCCGGCGACCAGGTCCAGCAGGATCCGGATGCCCTTGCGGCGCGCCGCCTCGACCAGGGTGGCGAGGTCGTCGGCCGTGCCGTAGCGCGGGGCGGGTGTGAGGTAGTCGGTGACGTCGTACCCCGCGTCGCGGAAGGGCGAGGCGAAGCACGGGTTCAGCCAGACCGTGTCCACGCCCAGCCAGGAGAGGTGGTCGAGGTGCTCGGTGATGCCCGCGAAGTCGCCGATGCCGTCGCCGTCGGAGTCGGCGAAGGTCTGGGGGTAGATCTGGTACAGCACGGCGTCGCTCAGCCAGTCGGGGCCGGGGCGGGTCGAGGTCATGGGTGGGATCCTCCTACCGGGTGCCGGGGGCTACCGATTCTCGTCGAATCCCCGTCGCCCCAACAGTCCGGCTCGGCCACTCCCGGACCGGCGCGGGACTCCTGGAAGGAGCCCCCAGCCGTGCCGCGCGCCCTCCCGAGCCCCTCCCACTCCTTCGCGCCCCACGATTGGCACCCGCCGTGTCCGGCATACCGCCCCGCAAGACGTCGCACCCCGTGACCGGCCCCTGGAGAGAACGACGCCGACGCACCCGCCTCCGGACCCGTCACTCCTACTACCGAGGCGCGCAGGCCTCCGTGAACGCCCGGGCCCGGCGGGTGATCTCCGCCCAGTCCCCGGCCGCGACGACCTCCGGCGGCACCACATCCGTCCCGGCGCAGACGGCGAGTGCTCCGTGCGCCAGGAACTCCGCCGCGTTTCCCGCGTTGACACCGCCGGAGGCGACCAGCGGGACATCGGGGTACGGGCCCCGCAGATCCTTGAAGTAGCCGGGACCGAACGCCCGAGCCGGGAAGATCTTCACCGCCGCGGCACCGAGGTCCACCGCCTGGGCGACCTCGGTCGCGGTGAGGGCGCCGAGGATCACCGGGACTCCTGCCGCGTGTGCGACATCCGCCACCTCGGGCCGCAAACCAGGCGTGACCAGGAAGGACGCCCCGGCAGCGAGCCCCTGCTCGGCCTGGTCGGCGGTGAGCACCGTCCCGACCCCGACCCGGTGGCCGGCCTGTGCCGCCCGGTGCAGGTGGGTTGTCACATCGGGTGTGGTGAAGGTGAATTCGGTCCAGGTGATACCGCCCTCGGCGAGCGCGGCGCAGAGCGCGGCGGCGTCCGGGATCCGTGGCGCACGGACGACCGCGACCACCGGGGAGGCGGCGAACGCGGCCCGCGCCGCCTCCGCCATGGCGGCAGCGGAGGACGTGCAGCTCCCGGTGCCCAAACTCCCGGGGCCCCGGTTCCCGGAACTCGGGCGCCCTGAACCCGGGCTCCCGGAACTCGGACCCGCGGGCTTCCGATCCACGAAACCCGCTTCGACCGACCTCGGACCAACTGAACTCGAATTCACGGCGTTCGCTTCCATTCCACTCGGATTCGCTGGGCACCCTGATTCACTGGGCACTCTGATTCACGGGAACCGGCCCCGCCGCCCGCCACCCCACCGC
>NZ_JZWY01000143.1:0-657 GCF_000966955.1 Streptomyces sp. NRRL S-495 | reverse complement strand
GGACTGCCGGCGGCCGTCCTGCACCCGGAGGAGCTCCGGGCGGCGGGCGAGCCGGACTGGCCGGCGCTGCTGCGCCACTGGACGCTCAAGGAGGCCCTCGCCAAGGCGACCGGGCACGGCATCGGCGGCGGCGGACTGACCGAGGTCCGGGTGGACCCGGACGCCCCCGGTGACACCCTCCGCTCGGCCGGCCGCTGGGCCGCCCCCGGTGAGTGGAGCGTCTGGGCCCTCGACCTCGGCGTCCCGGTGGCCGCCGCGCTCGCGCTCCCCCGCCGGGACTGCCCGCACCCGCCGCCGCTGCGCCCGCTGTGACGGGCCCACCGCTGTGACGGGCCGGCCCCGGCGCCCCACCCCACCCCGACCATCCGAAACGGATCCACGATGACGCTACGCCTCCTGGTCGAGCCCCAGCAGGGCACCACCTACGCCGCGGTCGCCGCCTTCGCCAGGGAGGCCGAACGGCTCGGCTTCGACGCCCTGATGACCAGCGACCACCTGCTCCGGATCGGGGACGGCGACCCGGGCCCCGGCCCGCTGCACGCCTGGACCACACTGGCCGGCCTGGCCCGGGACACCGAGCGGATCAGGCTCGGCACGATGATGTCCGCCGCCACCTTCCACCAGCCCGCCGTGCTGGCGCTGATGGCGGCCCAGGTC
>NZ_JZWY01000142.1:0-11709 GCF_000966955.1 Streptomyces sp. NRRL S-495 | reverse complement strand
GCCGGCTCACCCTCGGCGTCGGCTCCGGCTGGTACGAGCGCGAACACCAGGCCTACGGACTGGAGTTCCCCGGCGTGGCCGAGCGGTTCGACCGGCTGGAGGACACCCTGGAGATCGTCACCCGGCTGTGGGCCGCCGAACCGGGCACCGAAGTGTCCTACCAGGGGCTGCGGACGGGAATCGACCGCTGCCCCGCGCTGCCCCGCCCGGTCCAGCGGCCCCGGCCCCCGCTGCTGGTCGGCGGCCAGGGCAAGCGCCGCACACCGCTGCTCGCGGCCCGCTTCGCCGACGAGTTCAACATCCCCTTCGGCGCCCCCGCGGACGTCGCCGCCGGCATCGACCGGCTGACGAAGGCCTGCGCCGAGGTCGGCCGGGCCCCGGAGGAGGTGACCGTCACCGCCGCCGTGGTGCTGTGCGTCGGACGCGACACCCGGGAGCTGGCCGCCAGGGTCCTCGACACCGGCGAGCCGGTCGAGGAGATCCGCGGCTACGGCGCCGTCGGCACGCCCGAGGAGATCGCCGAGACCCTGACCGCCTACCGGGACGCCGGGGCCGCGCACTGGTACGTCCAGATCAACAACCCGGCCGACCTCGGCCAGTTGCCGCTGCTCGCCGAGGCTGCCTCGCTCGTCCCCGCCGCCGGCCCGGCCGCCTGAGCCGCACGTCAGATCCGCACCACTGGGGGAGTCCCGCCATGCAACTCAGTCTCAGCTACTTCGCCGCCGAGGAGGGCTCGGCGGCGGACGCCTACCGCCTCCTGCTGGAGGGCGCCCGGTTCGCCGACCGCGAGGGCCTCACCGCCGTCTGGACGCCGGAACGGCACTTCCACCCCTTCGGGGGCCTCTACCCGAACCCGGCGGTGACCGCCGCCGCGCTGGCCGCGGCCACCGACCGGATCCGGATCCGGGCCGGCAGCGTGGTGCTCCCGTTGCACGACCCGATCCGGGTGGCGGAGGAGTGGGCGTTCGTCGACAACATCTCCGGCGGCCGGGTCGACGTCTCCTTCGCCTCCGGCTGGCACAGCCGGGACTTCGTCCTCGCGCCCGACGACTACGCCGACCGCCGGCAGCTGACGGAGGACCGGATCGCCGAGGTCCGCCGGCTCTGGGCGGGCGGCACGGTCACCCGCCGCGACGGCGGCGGGCAGGACAGCGAGATCACCGTGTACCCGCGCCCGGTCCAGGCCGAACTGCCGGTCTGGCTCACCTCCTCCGGCAACCCGGACACCTTCGTGGCCGCGGGCCGGCTCGGGGCGGGGCTGCTCACCCACCTGCTGGGCCAGGACCTCGACACCCTGGCCGAGCGGATCGGGCTCTACCGGGAGGCGTACCGGGCAAGCCCGCTGGGTGACGGCGGCGACGGGCACGTCACCCTGATGCTGCACACCTTCCTCGGGGACGACGTGGACCGGGTCCGCGCCGCCGTGCGCGGGCCGATGTCCCGCTACCTGCGCAGTTCGCTGCACCTGACCGGCCTGCTGGCCCGCCCGGGCGGGCGGATGCCGGACCTGTCGCGACTGTCCGAGCGGGACCTCGACTTCCTGGTCGGCCAGGCCTTCGAGCGCTACTTCGACCGGCACGGCCTGTTCGGCACGGTGGAGACCGCGGCGGCCCTGGCCGAGCGGCTGGCCGGCACCGGCGTCGACGAGATCGCCTGCCTGATCGACTTCGGCGTCCCCACCGACGAGGTGCTGGCGAGCCTGCCGCGCCTGGCCGAACTGGCCCGCGCCGTCGCCGGCTGACGCCGCGCGCACCGCGCACCACGCACGGGTGTGCGGCCCGGAGGAGAGCTCCTCCGGGCCGCACACCCGTTGTCGTCCGGCGGTCAGTCGGACTCGCGCATGTCCAGCACATGGGCGACCGGACCGGTGGGCCGGTCCGGCTCGGTCAGCACCAGGCTCTGGAAGAACAGCCAGGACAGCGTGACCGGCAGCTCCCGGGGGAACAGCCCGGTGCTCCGGAACAGCGTGCGCGGCGGCCGGTCGGCCAGCCAGTCGGGCAGGAACAGGCGCTTGCGGTCCGGCCGGTAGACGCTCGCGGCCAGGCCGGGCACGACCACCAGCGTCAACCGGTCCACCCCGCCGTCGTGCAACGAGGCGGCGTACAGCAGCAGGTCCTCGCGAAGCGCGGCGGCGAGGGCGGAGCAGTCGACGGCGGCCGGCTCCGGCTCCCGCTCCGCCACCGGGTGCTCCCCGGCGGTGGTGCCGGAGACCCAGCCCCGGCGGGCCTCGGCGAGCACGGCCGGCGGGACGGCGACATGGCGCCGGACGGCCCAGGCCTCGACATCGGCGAGGCGGGCCGAGGTCCAGGCCCGCAGCGCCTCGGCCTCGCCCGGCTCCAGCGTGCCCGGCTCCACGGTGAAAGTGTTCATCAGCTCTCCAGCTCTCCAGCTCTCCGGAACGGTCGTTCCCCCCGCGCGGCCGGTCCGCGCCGGGCCGGCGGGGGGTGGGACGGGCCGGGGTCAGTACTTGGTGGCGAAGCGGGTGTGCGGGCGCAGCGTGCGGCCGTGCCGGTAGCGGGAGAGGTCCGCCCCGGGGTGCTCGCCGTCGATCAGCCGCGTCACCAGGCGCCCGGTGATCGGCGCCAGCAGGACGCCGTTGCGATGGTGGCCGGTCGCGACCACCACCCTGCCGTCGCCGGGCCGGTCGATGATCGGCAGCTCGTCCGAGGTCATCGGGCGGAAGCCGCTCCACATCTCCTCGACGGGCCAGTCCGCGGCCTCCGGCAGTACGGTGCACAGCCGGCTCAGGATGGCCGCGACCACCCCGGCGGTGTTGTCGGCCTCGGGCCGCAGGTACTCCTCGCTGGTGCCCACCACGTACTGGCCGGGCGAGCGCTCCACGATCGAGCCGCAGCCGCCGCTGGGCATGAAGACCACGCTGTTCAGCAGTCCGGGCGGGCCGCTGAGGCGCAGCATCTGGCCCTTCACCGGGCAGACCGGGAGGGAGAGACCGAACAGCTCGCCGACCTGGCCGCTCCAGGAGCCGGCGGCCACCACCACGCGTTCGGCGCCCACCGTGCCCGCGGCCCAGCCGGTCGGCGGTCCGTTCCAGGGCGGACAGCAGCGCGCGCGGGTTGACCACCGCCTCGCCGTGGATCCGGATCGCGCCGTGGTGGGCCCGCGGGGTCAGCGCCGGTTCGAGCGTGCAGAGGTCCCGCGGCCCGACCCACTCGCAGTCCACGCCGGCCGCGGTCATCCACTCGATCCGCGGCCGCAGGCTCTCCGTCCGCTCGGCCAGGTCGACCAGGGTGAAGTCGGTGGACCGGTACCCCACCTCCGCCGCGGTGAGGCCGAACTCCCCCAGGAACTCCGGGTAGCGGGCCAGGCCGTCGCGCAGGAGGTCCAGGAACTCCGAGGGCATCCAGGGGTCGTACTCGCAGGCGGGGGTGAGCATGCCCGCGGCCGCGGTGGAGGCCCGGCCGTCCGTGGGGCCGCCCAGGAGGGCGACGGTGCGGCCGGCCCGGCGGAGCTCGACGGCCGAGCACAGGCCGATCAGGCCGTTGCCCACGACCGCCACGTCTACCTTCATCTGACCAATCATCAAAAGCTCGCTTCTCGCGTCGGGCTGGTCCGGGGACGGCCGGGGATCACGGGGAGACGCCGGCCACCGGGTAGTTCCGGTTGTCGCAGCCGCGGCACAGGTCATTGGACTCGCGGTCGCCCGCCTCCAGGGCCCGGCGCAGGGAGACGAGCCGCTCGTCGGCCCAGATGTCGTCCAGCGGGCGGGTCATGATGTTGCCGACGACGGTCTTGCGCCAGGCGTCCTCGGTGCACATGACGACATCGCCGGTCACGGTGACCACGAGCATCTCGGTCGGCGCGAAGCAGGGCAGGTCCACGGCGCTGGAGATCTCGTAGACGGCTCCGGCGCGGTTGGAGAGCTCCAGGTCGGTCGGCATCTGCACGACCTGCTTGTCCCGCTCGGGGACCGGCACGAAGTCGTGCCGGGTGACGATCAGCTCGTCGATGCCGGCCGCGATCAGGCTCTCGTAGCGCTCGTCGGTGAGGTAGTCGCCGTTGGTGAAGAGGATCTGCCGGCTCTGCGGGAGCCGCGCCCTGGCGTCGGCGATCAGGACCTCCAGGTCCTTGCGCAGCAGCGGCTCGTTGTAGAAGTGGTGGGATATCCGGCCGGTGAACCCGATGCGGACCAGCTCGTCCATCAGCTTGTCCCACACCTCGCGCTCCATGAAATGCGGCACGGGCGGGTTCGGGAGAATCGAGACGGGACAGTAACCGCACCGCCGATTGCACCTGCTGTTGACCTCGATCTCCACCACGAGCGGCAGTGCGACGGTCGGCGACGAAACTTCGAGAACGTCTTTCACGAATCCTCCGGAATTGATTGCTGATGCGGTCGGGAAGTTGACCGGGTCGACCCCGATGAAGCACTGTGGAAGCACAGTCCTTTTGTCATTGGGGAAATTAATGCATGAAACCACGGAAGCCGGTGGAATCGGGCCCGGCATGATTTGGGCACTGGACTTCGGGGGGCCCGGGGGCGAGGAGAGCTTCCGCCCCTTCGCCCGGCGCGGGCTGCCCGGGCTGGAGCTGAAGCGGCTCCGCCCGCCGGGGCTCGACGGCCGCCCGCTGCCCGCGCTGGACACCGATGCCTTCGTCGAGCACTACCTGGGCGGGGCCGACCCCGCGGCCGACCGGCCGCGGATGATCTTCGGTTACTGCGTCGGGGGCGTCTTCGCCCTCGCCCTCGCCGAGCGGCTGCGCCGGCTCGGCAGCCCGGTCGAGCGGGTGGTGCTGTTCGACACCGTACCCGCCCGCTCGGAGCACGTCGGCTACGAGTTCGAGCGGACCCTGCGGGACCTCGGCTGGCGCGAGGACGCGCCGCTCGGCGTCGACGTCCCCGCCGAACGGGCGGCCGCCGTCCCCGTGCTGGTCCGCGACCTCGATGCCGGACTGGTGCTGCTGGAAGCGGCGGTGCGCCGCTTCGTCGAGGCCTTCCTGGGTGCGCGGGGCGCGGCCGGACCGGTCCGGGACCGACTGGCCGGGACCCTGGTGGCGCGCTGCGGGTCCTGGCTGCGCTTCGTCGCAGCCTCCACCGTGCACCGGCCGCTGGAGTTCGCGGCGCCGGTGCAGTGCCTGGTCTCCGCGCAGCTGCGGGAGCGGGCCGAGGAGTACTGGGCGCCGCTGCCGGTGGCCGTCCGGTCGGTGGACTGCTCGCACAGCGAGCTGCTCGCCTCCCAGGAGTGCCACGACCTCCTGCTGGAGACCCTGGCCGTCCCGGCCTCCTGAGGCCGGCCCACGCCGTCGCTCCTCGGTCGGCCGTCGCTCCTCGGCCGCGCGGCCGAGGAGCGACCCCCTCACGAGGTGTAGTTGAGCGAGCCGTCGCGCCGGCCCCGGCTCGCCAGCCGCTCGAAGGACAGCATCGAGAGCGAGCCCCACACCACCGCGACCAGCAGTTCGAGCAGGGCCTGCCCGCCCGCGGTGGCCAGCGGACCGCCGCCGGTGAGCGTCCGGACCGCGGCGAGGCCGTGGGTGAGCGGCAGCAGCTGGGCGGCCCACTCGATCGGCGCCGGCCAGAAGTCGACCGGGACGTTCACACCGCCGAAGGTCATCAGCACCAGGTAGCCCAGGTTCAGGAACAGCCAGCGGTACTTGAAGTAGCGCAGCGCGCCGGAGGCCAGCACCGTCCCGTACAGGTAGGAGCTGATCCCGACCAGGACCAGGCAGAACGGCACCAGCAGGGTGGCCGGCCAGGCCCAGTCCGGGCGGAAGATCACCCCGACCAGGACCAGCACCACGCTGGAGCTGCCCAGTCCGGCCACGATCCAGTGCAGTCCGCGGCCGAGGTAGACCTGTCCCATGCCGGTCGGCGAGGCGATCAGCATGGCGTAGGTGCCCTGGTAGCGCTCCAGCGCCGCGGACGTGATGACCAGTGTCGATTCGAGCGCGATGACCGAGACGACGTTGCCCAGCAGGATGTAGTCCGTGGTGGCGCGGGAGCCGGCCAGCTCGCCGATCAGGGCGAAGAACACCACCTGGCTGGCCAGTCGGAGCACCCAGCCGAACAGCCAGGTGCGCAGCCGGTACATGGTGCGCAGCTCCGCGAAGCCGACCACCGCGGCGTTGGCGATCACACGATGCAGGTTCATGCCTTGCTCACCGAGCCTGTCCGGCGGGCACGGTCGGCGGCCTTGCCGATCAGCACCACGCCAAGTCCGAGGGCCACCGCGCCCAGCCCGACGAGGGCTCCCAGCCGCGGCAGCAGGTTGTCCACCTGGTCCTGGCCCGCGCAGTCCCGGAGCAGGTCGGCGGCCCAGGAGAGGAAGACCAGTCGGCCGGCCGGCTGGATCCAGCCCGGCAGCATCGAGAGCGGGAAGACCAGTCCGCCGAGGATGTAGAAGGGGTAGCTCAGCGCGTTCTGGAAGATCATGGTGTCCCGGCTCAGGACGAACAGGGCGGCCAGCATGGTCGCCGTGCAGGCCGTCGCGAGCAGGGTGAGGACCAGGACCAGGACCGCCAGCGCGGGGTGGCGCATCGGCAGTTCCACGTCGAAGCCCAGGTAGGCCACGAGCCACGACTCGACCAGGGTGAACGACCCGATCGCCATGACCGGCAGGATGCGCCCGCAGACCACCAGCGCGAAGGCGCGCGGCGCGGCGAGCACCAGGTCCAGGGTCGACATCCAGCGCTCGTTCTGGATCACGCCGCCGGCCACGTCGATGGCCACGAACCAGATGCCGACCAGACCGGTGCCGAGGATCGCGTTGGCGATCAGGTCGGGCCGCTCGGCCTGCTGGACGATCGACAGGAAGATGATCGAGAAGATGGGTGCCGTGATCACGATCAGCATGTGCTCGGGCGCCCGCATGCTGGTGTTCCACTGCACCTTGGCGGCGGCGCCGACGACTCGCAGGCTCATACGGTCAGCCCCCGCTCGCCCACCAGGTGGACATAGACCTCCTCCAGGCTCGGCCGGCCGGTCTGGACCGAGGTGACCCCCTGGTCGAGCAGCCAGCCGAGGACCACGGCCACGTCCTCCGCGGTGTGCACGTGCACCCGGTGGACGCCGGTCTCCTCCAGGGTGTCGATCCGGTCGACGGCCGGCAGTACCGACAGCGCCTCCCGCACCGCGGCCTGTTCCGGCGTCAGGGTGACGTCGATCCGGTCGTGCCGGCCGAGCATCTGGCCGATCGTCGCGGTGGGCTCGGTGACCAGGATCCGCCCCCGGTCGACCAGGGTGACCCGGTCGCAGAGGATCTCCGCCTCGCTCATGTCGTGGGTGGTGATCAGGATCGTCCGGCCCTCCGCCCGCAGCTCGTTCACCAGCTGGCGGAAGTCCCTGGTCGCGATCGGGTCCATGCCCATGGTCGGCTCGTCCAGGAACAGCACCGACGGGTCGCCGATCAGACCGCGCGCCAGGTGCAGGCGCTGGCGCATGCCGCGGGAGAAGCCCTCGACCGGCTCGTCGGCGCGGTCGGCGAGGCCGACCCGCTCCAGCAGCTCGGCGGCCCGGCGCTTCACCTGGTCGGGCTCGACCCGGTACATGGTGGCCCAGAAGACCAGGTTCTGCCGGGCGGAGATGCGGTCGTACAGGCCGTGGTCACCGCCGAAGACGATGCCGATCCGGCGGCGGACCTCCCGGACCTGGGTGACGACGTCCAGGCCGTCCACCCGGGCCTCGCCGGAGGTCGGCAGCAGCATGGTGCTGAGAATCTTCACCAGCGTGGTCTTTCCGGCGCCGTTCGGGCCGAGAATTCCGTGGGTCTCGCCCTTCGCCACCGAAAGGGAGACGCCGGCCAGCGCGACCGTCTCGCTGCCCGCGCCCTTGTCCTTCCTTTTCGCCTTCTTCGCGAAGGTGCGCCTGACGTCCTTTACCTCGATCACTGAGGGGTGTCCTTTCGTTCCAAGTCGGTTCCGCGGTCAGGCGGTGGCCCGGTAAGCGGAAAGCGCCTCGGCCAGCTCGTTCGGGGTCGCCGCCTCGAATATCACGTCGAGGGGGAGTTCCACGTCGAAGGTGTCGCGGATGTCGAGAATCAGCATGGCGGCGGTGAGGGAATTCCCGCCGTTGAGGAAGAAATTGGAGGCGGCGTCGAGCCGGTCGTCGCCGAGCACCTCGCGCCACAGCCGGACCAGTTCGTCCACCGGGCCGGCCCCGGCGGCGGACTCCGCTCCGTCGGTGGACTCCGCGCCGTCGGCGGGGGCGCCGCCCGGGGCGGGCGGCACGGCCCGGTGGGCCACGGTGGCCAGGGCCTTGTGGTCGACCTTGCCGTTGGCGGTCTCCGGGAACTCCTCCACGACCGAGATCCGGCCGGGGAGCGCGTACGGGGGGAGGTTCTCGCGGGCGAACGCCCAGATCCGGTCCGCGATCCCCTGCGGGTCGGCGGTCCTGACGTAGACGGCGATCAGGCCGTCCGCGCTCGGGTCGCCGTCCAGGACCGCGGCCGCGGCCTCCACCCCGGGCAGCGCCTCCACCACCGCCTCGACCTCGCCGAGTTCGATCCGGTGCCCGCGCAGCTTGATCTGGCGATCGGTGCGGCCGAGCAGCACCAGGCTGCCGTCCCGCTCCCGGCGCGCGAGGTCACCGGTCCGGTACATCCGGCCGTCGACGGGGTGCCGGACGAAGCGCTCGGCCGTCAGCTCCGGCCGGTCCAGGTAGCCGGTGGCGACCTGCGCGCCGCCGAGCCAGAGCTCGCCGGCGCAGCCGAGCGGCAGCTCCTCGCCGTGCGCGTCGGCGACCCGGGCGACGGTGTTCGCCAGCGGCGTGCCGATGGAGACCGTGCCGCCGTCGGTGTCGCCGACCTCTGCCACGGTCGCCCAGATCGTCACCTCGGTCGGGCCGTAGGCGTTCAGCACCCGGCCGCCGCGGGCCGTCAACTCCCGTGCCAGCGAGGCGGGAAGCGGCTCACCGCCGCTGATCAGCACCCGCCCGGCGAGCCGGTCCCCGGCCAGCGGCAGGATCCGGCGCCAGGCCGTCGGGGTCGCCTGGACCACGCCGACGGCGTGCTCCTCGACGAGGGCGAGCAGCGCCTCGGGGTCGTGCTGCGCCCGCGGCGGGGCCACCACGACCCGGCCGCCGGAGGCGAGCGGGACGAACAGCTCCAGCGCCGAGATGTCGAAGGTGAAGGTGGTCGACCACAGCGCCGTCGCGCCCGGCCCCAGCACCCGCCCGGCGAAGTCCCGCACCAGGTTGGCCAGGTTGGCGTGCGACACCTCGACGGCCTTGGGCCGCCCGGTCGAGCCGGAGGTGAAGATCAGGTAGCAGCGGTCGGCGGGGGCGCAGGGCTCCGGCAGGTCGGTGCGGTCGGCCCGGTCCGCGCCGTCCTCCGGCCGCAGCACCCGGCAGCCCGGGGGGACCGGCAGGTCGGTCCCGCCCGGTTCGGCCAGCAGCACGCGGGGGGCGGCCTCCCGCAGCTGGCCCTCCAGCCGGGCGGCGGGCTGCGCCGCGTCCACCGGCAGGTAGGCGGCCCCGAGCGACCAGCAGGCCAGCACGGCCGCGGCGAGCCGGGCGCCGCGCGGGAGCGCGAGGGCGACCACGTCGCCGGCCCGCACCCCGGCTCCGGCGAGGAGTTCGCGCAGACCGGTGGCCCAGGAGCCGAGTTCGGCGTAGCGCACCTGCTCCGCTCCGTCCTGGACCGCCACCGCCTCCGGCGTCAGGGCGATCTGCCGCAGCACCGCGCCGAGGACGGTGTCGGGGCCGCTGTCGGTGCGGGCCGTGTCGTTGGCGGCGGCGACGGCCCCGAGCTCCCACGCGGGGGCGATCGGGAGCCGGTCCAGCGGCGCCAGGACGTCGGCGGCGGCCGCGACCAGGAGGCGTTCGTAGCGCTCCAGCAGCGCCCGAGCGCCGGCCTCGGTGTGGGCCTGGCGGCGGAACACCAGGGTGGTGCCGAAGCCCTCCGCCCCGGCCCGCACAGTCAGTTCCAGGTCGAGCCTGCTGAGCCCGGTCCTGACCTCGATCGGGACGATCGGAAGGCCACCGACGGTCCGCTCGGAGGACGCCGTCGGAAGGAAGCTGAACATGTGCCGGAAGAGCGGCGCGGACCAGTCGGAGTGGGTGAGCCCGAGCTCGGGAAGGATCCATTCGGAGGAGGCGCCGGAGTGCCGCAGGCCGGTGAGGAAGGCGTCCCGGGTGCGGGTGGCCAGGTGGCCGAAGCCCAGCTCCGGCTCGATCCCGATCCGCACCGGCAGGGTGTTGACGTGGAAGCCGACCGCGCGGTCCCGGGCCGGGCCGCGCCGGCTGTCGGTGGGCACCCCGACCACCAGGTCGGCGGCGGCGCCGTGGCGGTGGAGCAGCAGGTAGTAGGCGGCCAGCAGGACGGTGCTGTCGGGGGCGCGCAGGGTCCGCCCGAGGGTGCGGACGGCGGCGACGGCCTCGGGGCCGAGGGTGTGGTCCACCCGGCCGCCGGCGAAGAGCTCGGCGTCGGGATCGCCGGCGGTCGTCAGCCGCATGCCGGCCGGGTCCACCGCGCGCAGCCGGTCGAGCCAGTGGTCGAGGTCGGCCCGCTCGGGCTCCGGGTCGGTGAACCGGGGGCTCTCCTCGGGCGGCTCCGCCGCGTCGGCGCCGGGCGTCGTGAAACGGTCGTAGAGGTCGGTGAGTTCGGACAGCAGGATGCCGGCCGAAACGCCGTCGAAAACGATGTGGTGGGCGACCAGGCAGACCACCGAGAAACCGCTCGGCGATCGGCCGTGGCCGACCCGCAGGAGAGGTCCGCGGGTGAGGTCGAAAGCCTCGGTCGCGAATTCCGCCAGGACCTGGTCGAGGGTGTCCTCGTCGAAGGCCAGGGGTGTCGCTCCGACCGTGGTGCGGCCGGGCGGCGACTCCGATCGCCGCAGCTCACCGGCCTCCTCGAAGAAGACGGTGCGCAGCGCGGCATGACGTGCGATCAGTGCCTCGACGGCCTCCCGCAACGCCTTCGGATCGAGTGCTCCGGGCACTCGGAAAGCGATCGGGATGTTCGAACCGGATCGTCCGGAAGTCAGTCGGTGGAGCAGCCACTGGGCATGCTCCTTGCGGTTCGCCCCGGTTTCCGCAGGACCGGAGTCGTCTCTCATCAAACCCACCCGTTACCCCACATTGTCTTGCCCGGGGACATAGGGAATCCCCGTAGTTCTGTCGACCCTGAGGGTGTGGAAAATCCCGGCGGTCGACGGACCGACAGGTGTGCCCCCCCTGCGAACTCACAGCATTCATCGACGGTCCCGGGTACGGCGCCGGTCGGCGCGCAGGACTTCCCCGTAATCCCCGATGTCGCTGGCGCCGAAAATGTGCCCCCTTCGGCGCGATCCCCGTGGCCGGTCCGGTGGAGCCCTGCGCGGGTCCCACCTGACCGATGCACCTCAAGATCGATCGTCACCATACACGCCGTCCGGCGAAGCCGCTAGAGCCGATTCGGGGGCCGCTCCCGGTCGTCGAAGGGGCTCCCACCTGCGGGGGGTCCGGGTCGGGCCGTGCACGGAGGAAGGCTGCCCGGCCGCCTCCCGGCGGGGTCGCCGGGGTCGGTGGCCCGCCGTCGCCGGGCGCCGCGGGGCCGCCCGCCGCCTGCGGTCGCGGATCCCGAGCAGCCTGCGGCCGGGCGCGGCGGCAGGGCTTCTGCGGCGGGCCGGTGCGGAGTTTGTGGGAATCCTGTATTGCCCGCTCGAATTTCCCGCCGACGGTCCTGGGAAATCGGCAACTCGGCCCGGGAACCGGCCCGTTCCGGGGAAACGGCGCTTACCGGCGGGCAACGGCCGCCTGGTTCGGCCGCCGGGCTCGGT